>JAFAAS010000085.1 GCA_023426435.1 Verrucomicrobiota bacterium
AAGCGGCTGCGGCGACGTGGGGAGTTGGGATTCCCAGTCTGTTCTTGTCAGGGAATCGGGGCGGCGTTTATCCCTCACCGATGAAATACATCTTCGTGACGGGCGGAGTGGTTTCGTCGCTGGGCAAAGGGCTGACAGCGGCGTCCTTGGGTGCGCTGCTGGAGCTGCGCGGCCTGACCGTGCGTATCCAGAAATTCGATCCCTATTTGAATGTGGATCCGGGCACGATGAGCCCGTTTCAGCACGGCGAAGTGTATGTGTTGGAGGATGGCGCGGAGACGGATTTGGATCTCGGGCATTACGAGCGGTTCACGAGCGGGAAGCTGTCGCGGATGAACTCGTTGAGCTCCGGGCAGATTTACGAGAGTGTGATCCAGAAGGAGCGGCGCGGGGATTATCTTGGGAAGACGGTGCAGGTGATTCCGCACGTGACGAACGAGATCAAGGAGCGGATTTATCAGGCGGCGAAGGATGTCGACGTGTTGATCACGGAGATCGGCGGGACGACGGGGGACATCGAAGGGCTGCCGTTTCTCGAGGCGATGCGGCAATTTGCGCTGGAGACGGGGCCGCATGACGTGGTGTTCATTCATGTGACGCTGGTGCCGTTTTTGCAGGCGGCGGGGGAGTTGAAGACGAAGCCGACGCAGCAGTCGGTGGCGAAGCTGCGCGAGATCGGCATTCAGCCGCATATCGTGGTGTGCCGGACGGATCATCCGCTGGATGCGGGATTGCGGGACAAGATCTCGATGTTCTGCAACGTGCCGGTGAAGGCGGTGATCGAGTGCGCGGATGTGGCGAACTCGATTTATGAGCTGCCGCTGGCGTTGAAGAAGGAAGGGATGGATCAGCTTGTGATGGATCTTTTCGGGCTGAAGCAACCCCCGCCGGAGAAGAACATCTGGGATCAGATCGTGAAGCGGATTTTGAATCCGGCGCACGAAGTGAAGATCGGCGTGGTGGGGAAATACATCGAGCTGCAGGACGCTTACAAATCGGTGTATGAGTCGATCACGCATGCGGGCATCGCGAACAATTGTCGCGTGAACGTGGTGCGGATCGATGCGGAGGATTTGGAGAAGAAAGGCGGGCTGGGGTTGTTGAAGGGCCTTGATGGAATTTTGGTGCCGGGCGGTTTCGGCGATCGCGGGACGGAGGGAAAAATCGCGGCGGCGAAGTATGCGCGCGAGAACAAGGTGCCGTATTACGGGCTGTGTCTTGGGTTGCAGATCGCGGTGATCGAGTTTGCGCGGAACGTGTTGAAGCTCGAAGGGGCGAACAGCACGGAGTTCGAGGCGAGTCCGGCGCATCCGGTGATCAACATGATGGAGGAGCAGAAGAAGATCATCGATAAAGGCGCGACGATGCGGCTCGGCAGTTATGAGTGTGCGCTGACGCCGGGCACGAAGGCGGCGAAGGCGTATGGTGCGGAGAGCATCCGCGAGCGGCACCGGCATCGCTATGAAGTGAACAATGCCTACGTCGATCAATTGAAGCGCGGCGGAATGGTCGTCAGCGGGATCAATCCGCGGCGGAACCTGGTGGAGATCGTCGAGCTGAAGGATCATCCGTGGTTTTTGGCGGTGCAGTTTCACCCGGAGTTTCAGTCGAAGCCGAACAAGGCGCATCCCTTGTTCGCGGCGTTTATTGCGGCGGCGATCAAGAACAAGAAAGGTGGGACGGGGGCGAAACCGGCCGCGCAGGGGGCGGGTGCGGGGAAGAAGGGGAAGCGGTGAAAGGGCGGGTGGTGCCGGCGAGCTGATGCGTTCGGCTCGGCGGGGACGCCTCGCCCTACCTTATCAAATGATCTACGATTCCAATAAACTCCTGCTGATTGCGGGGCCGTGCTCGTTGGAGAACGAAACGGTGTGTCGTGCGGTGGCGGATACGCTGGTGAAATTGCAGCACGCGCATCCGGAGCTGAAGGTCGTTTTCAAAGGCTCGTTCGACAAAGCGAACCGGACGTCGCTGGCGGGCGATCGGGGAACGGGGCTTGAAGAAGGGCTGGCGTTGTTGGCGCTGGTGAAGCGGGAGTTTGGGTTTCGCGTGCTGACGGATATTCACGAGCGTCAGCAGGTGTCGGACGTGGCGAAGGTGTGCGACGTGTTGCAGATCCCGGCGTTTCTGTGTCGGCAGACGGACTTGTTGCTCGCGGCGGCGGAGAGCGGGCGGACGGTGAACGTGAAAAAAGGCCAGTTTCTTTCGCCGCAGGAGATGCAATTTGTGACGGGGAAGCTGCGCGAAGGAGGAGCGAAGGAGATCTGGCAGACGGAGCGCGGGACGACCTTTGGGTATCAGAACCTCGTCGTGGACATGCGCTCCTTTGAGATCATGAAGCGGAATGGATTTCCGACGGTGTTCGATGCGACGCACAGCGTGCAGTTGCCGGGCGCGGGCGGGGGAAAGAGCAGCGGGCAGCGGGAATTTGTGCCGCCGCTGGCGAGAGCGGCGTTGGCGGCGGGGGCGGACGGGTTGTTTCTCGAGACGCATCCGGATCCGGCGAATGCGATCAGCGATGGGCCGAACATGGTGCCGTTGGCGGAGCTGCCGCGGGTGATTGCGCAGTGCCTCGGTGTGTGGCGGGCGGTGCGGGAGTAGCGGACAAAAAACGCGCAAGGACGCTTGATCCGCTCCCTTGACCACGGGGGCGGCGGTCGCACACTTCCGCGGCAAGTCTCATGGAAACTTTCCTTATCGACGTCCCGGTGCCCTCGATGGGCGCGACCGTCTATGAACTCAACGTGATCGTCGTGAAGGTGCAGGCGGGCGATCGGGTGACCAAAGGTCAGCGACTCGGCGACTTGGAAAGCGACAAATCGACCTTCGAGTTCGAGAGCCCGTGCGACGGCGTGGTGAAGGCGGTTTACGCGGAGGCGGGGCAGACGTTGCAGACGGGGCAGGTGTTTTGTCGCATGGAGACGTCGGATGAAAGTCAGCGGCATCTGGCGGCGAAGGGCGATGCTCCGGCGGCGGTGGCGGCGCCGAGTGCGCCGAAGCCGGCGGTGGCGCTGGTGTGGACGCCGCGGGCGACGAAGCTGGCGCAGGAGGCGGGATTAGATCCGACGAAGATCACGGACATCGAAGCGACGGGGCCGGGCAACCGGGTGTCGGGTGACGATGTGGTGAAATATTTGGCGAAGCGAAAAGGCTGAGGCCGATTTATCGCCCGCAAGCGGGCTTTTACTTCCAACCGTTTCATGAGCAGTGCAGCTCCCCAGACAGTGTGTATCGCGGGCGTCGGTTATGCCGTGCCCGCGGGAATTCGCGCGACGAGCGAGATATTGAAAGCGTTTCCGAATCGCACGGAGGACGAGATGGTGCGGTTGACGGGAATCAAGGAGCGGCGATTTGCGTCGGAGAGCGAGAGCGCGACGGATCTCGCGGCGATCGCGGTGGGGCATGCGCTCGAGCAGGCGGGGATGAAAGCGAGCCAGATCGACGGCGTGATCATGGCGACGTTGATTCCGGATCAACCGGTGCCGGCGATGGCGAGTGCGCTGGCGCGGCGGCTCGGGATTCCGCGGGCGCTGGCGTTCGATTTGAATGCGGCGTGCTCGGGGTGGTTGTATGCGCTCGAAGTCGGGCGGTCGTTCATACTTTCGGGCACGGCAAAGAATCTGATCGTGGTGACGGCGGAATTGTTGTCGCGTATCACGAATCCCAACGATCATCACACGGCGTTTCTTTTTGGCGATGGCGCGGGGGCGGCGATTCTCACTTCGGGGGCGAACGGGCATCGTTTGCACCGTCTTGGATTGTCGGGCGATGCGGAGCAGTTTGAGGCGATTCAACGGCCGGGCGGCGGCGCGAAGATGCCGTGGCCGCGGGCGGAGGATCTCGAGCATTTTTATCTGCAGATGGACGGCGCGGCGGTGTTCAAGCACGCGGTCGTGGGTTTTGCGGAGCAGATCGAGCAGACGCTGGCGCGCGAGCAGTTGAAGCCGGATGAGATCGCGTGGGTGGTGCCGCACCAGGCGAACGAGCGGATTCTCAAGGCGGTGAGCCGGCGCGTGGGGATTCCCTACGACAAGTTTGTCGTGACGATCGGAAAATACGGCAACACGAGTGCGGCGAGCGTTTCGATGGCGCTCGGTTGGGCGGCTGAAGAAGAGATCTTCGTGGATGGAGACCGGATTATTTTCTGCAGCGTCGGCGCGGGGCTGACGTTTGCGGGAGGGCTGCTGGTCTGGTGATGACGGCGCCGCGTTTACGCGCGCGGCGTTGTGGGACTCAGGAGGATGGGCTGGTGTTTTGCAGCTCGTAGCTGAGGACGCTCAGCGCGTAAGTCGCGGCGGTTTCGCAACGCAGGACCAGCGGACCCAGCGTGATCGGTTCGAACCCGGCGCTGCGGGACAGACTCATCTCGGCGGGCGTGAAATCGCCCTCGGGTCCGACGAGCCAGAGGACCTTGCGAGGTGGACGATGTTGGGAGGTTTGGAAGGCGGCGAGAACCTGTTTCAGGGATTTGGCGCCGGGCTGAAGGCTGGCGATCAGTTTCAGATCGTAGCCCTGCGCGGACTCCATGAAGGCGGAGGCATTTTGGACGGGAGCGATTTCGGGGAGGAAGGGATTGCCGCATTGTTTCGCGGCCTCGAGTGCGGCGGTTTGCCACTTGTCGATTTTCTTGTCGGAGCGACCGGCATCGAGGTGGACCTGGGTGCGGTCGCTTTCGAGCGGAACGATGCGCGCGGCGCCGATCTCGGTGGCTTTGCGCACGATGGCGTCCATCGACGGACCTTTGGGCAGCGCCTGGCCGAGGGTGATTTCGTAAGCGAGCGGTTTTGCGTGCTGGTGGAAGCGGACCTTGAGGATGGCGGCGTTTTTGCGATCGGACGTGAGCTCGCAGATCCATTCGGTGCCGCGGCCATTGAACGCGACGACGGTGTCGCCGGCGCGGGCGCGATTGACGGTGACGAGGTGGTGCGATTCCTCCGGAGAGAGAACGATTTCGGCCGGCTCGGCGGTGGTGGGATTACAATACGCGCGGAAGTCGGGCATGGACCGGATGAAACGGCGTCGGCGAAGCGAGACAAGTGCTGTGCGAGGGCCGGAAAACAGTAAGGGCGCTGGTTTCGCGACCAGCGCCCTTGCCGACTTGAACTACAAACTATGAACTACGCTAAAAAGAACGTAACACCTAACACACGTGGAGAAAGACGCGGAGGTGTGCAGAACGTTCAAAAAAGATTCGGCGTTTTTAAAAAATATGCGCCGCGGATATCGGTCGCGATGTGAGCGAAGGCGGGAAGATTATGCTTCTTCCTCATCCAAGCGACGTTGGCGGCGGCGCGCCGCGAGCATTTGTTCGTGTTGCGCTTCTTCGACGCCCTCGAGGGCGAGACGCTCGACGGCTTTTTCTTCGTCGGGACCCTCGCGCAGGGGCGCCTCGCGGCCGGTGATGCTCGGCGGCTCGCTCGGATCGCGGGAGATGCCGGTGGAAAGCGGCTCATCTTCGACGAGGGTGTCGGGGAGATTGAGTCCGAGAAGTTCGGCGCGAGCGCGGGCGAGATCGTCATCGGTGATTTCGGCGCCGGAGCGGCCGTCGATGGCGGCGAGCTCGCGTGCGCGGCGCTCGATATCGCCGCGGCCGATGCTGCCGGAACCTTTGCCGTGCACGAAAAGACGTCCGTCGGTGGGGTCGTTGATGTTCATGGCCGCAATCTATTCAGCGCGGCGGGCTGCACCATCCAGCGACGCGCCCCTGCTGCCTACGGCGGAAATTCCTTCGGGGAAAACTCCATGGGGCGGTCAGGGCGGGATGAGGTAGCCGCGGGCGGCGAACCCAATTAGTTTTCCGGATGCGCTCACTCTGGAAAGGCTCGATCAGCTTTGGATTGGTGAACATCCCGGTGTCCTTGTATCCGGCGACGCGGCGCGAGGAGTTGAGTTTCCGGCTGTTGCGTTCGAGCGATCTCAGCCCGGTGAACTACAAGCGGGTGGCGCAGGTGGACGGGAAGGAAGTGCCGTGGGAGCAGATTGTGAAAGGCTACGAATACGAGAAGGGGAAGTTCGTGGTGTTGAAGGACGAGGATTTCAAACGCGTGGACATCGAGGCGACGCAGACGGTGGATATTCTGGATTTCGTGCAGCTCGCGGAAGTGAATCCGATGTATTTCCAAAAGCCCTACTATCTCGTGCCGGATAAAGGTGGAGCGCCGGCGTATGCGTTGTTGCACGAAGTGTTGAAGGACACGCGGAAAGCGGGGATCGCGAAAGTCGTCATCCGCACGCGTCAGCATCTCGCCGCGGTAAAAGCGCAGGACAACGTGCTAATCCTGGAGATCATGCACTTCGCCGATGAGCTGGTCGACGTGGATGAGTTGAATATCCCCGCGACGAAAACGGCGCCGCGAAAACGCGAGGTGGAGATGGCGAAAGCTCTGGTTGAGCAGATGACGGAGAAGTGGGACGCGACCCGCTACACGGATGATTATTCGTCGGCGTTGATGGAGATGATCAAACAGAAGATCGCTCATGGTGACAAAGCGGCGCCGGCGGCGCGGAAGACGAAGCGTCAGACCAATGTGATCGATCTCGCGGCGGTGTTGCAGCAGAGCCTGAACGAGGCGGGTGGTGGGCGGAAAAAAACCGGCGGGGGGAAGGCGAAGACCACCGCGGCGCGGAAGAAAACTCGCAAGGCTGCCTGAGCCGGACTCATGCAGTTGATCGGGTCGGATCGAGGGATCTCGGCGGCCATACGGTGCCCTCCTCACCTCGACGGGCTTCAATCAGCCCGCCTTCGGTTCGTCGTTCACCGTCTGGTTCGCCGATCTCTCCTCGCTCCTCCGCCTCCAACTGCATGAGTCCGGCTGAGAACAACGCCGGGGACCGTTCGGGCGGGGTCGATGGTGAACTTTCGGACTTGGTTGGGGTCTGTCATCCGCCACGCCGGGATCACCTATCTGGCGGTCGGGGATTTCCTTATCTTTCCTCGAAATTATTGCCACACGCTAAAAAGAGCGCATCGGGTTTTGTGACGACACACGGGTCGGGCGGATTTCTTCCGTGGCCTGCGCCAGTCGTCGTAAGGGCAAAGTCCACACGTCTCTCCTCCCAAAGCATGCCGACCACGGCTCCTGTAAAACCAATCAATGTGCTGGTGGTGGAAGACCACGAAGATGACTTCCGCTATCTGTCGTTCTTGTTGGGGCGCAGCGGGACGGGGGCTTACAATGTCCACTGGGCGTCGAGTTATGCGGCGGGTCAGAAGGCGATTCGCGAGTGTCATTACGACGTCGCGCTGTTCGATTACCGCCTAGGCGGAGGAACGGGCATCGATCTATTGCGGGAAGCGCAATCGTGCGGCTGCGAGATGCCGATCATTTTGTTGACGGGGCACGACAGTCATGAAGTCGACCAGGAGGCCTCGGATGCGGGCGCGGCGGATTATTTGTGCAAGACGGGGCTGAACAGCACGGAGCTGGAGCGGACGATTCGTTACGCGATGCAGCAGGCGGCGATGACGCGCGCGTTGCGGCAGAGCCAGCAGCAACTCGAGTTGTTCATGCGCAGCGTGCCGTGCGCGGTGTGCATTCGCGATCAGGCGGGGCAGTTGCTCTTCCAGAACGAGATGTTTGCGCGCTGCTTCAAGCACGACGACCTGCAGCCGCCGGCGGGGCCGTCGTCGGCGGTCGATACCTGGCCCTATTCGTGCGATGGCCGGCACTGGATCGTGAATTCGTTTGGGATGGTGAACGCGCAAGGCGAGCGGCTGCAGGGCTTCGCGGCGATCGACATCACGGAGCGGATCGAAGCGGAGGCGGAGCGCAACCGGCAGGCGCAGCTGTTGACGAGTATCATGCAGACGCTGCCGGCGATGGCGGGCCGGTTGGATGCGAATGGATGTGTGGTGGAGGCGCAGGGATCGGAGCTCGGCCGCACGGGACTCGCGGCCAACGAACTCATCGGGGTGAAGCTGGCGGAACGTTTCCCGCAGAGTGCGACTGCGGTCGCGGAGGCGCTGAAAGGCGGCTCGGCGAATTTCACGCTGATCGGAAGTTCGGGCCAGCAGGAGTGGCAGGTGGAGTTCGTGGTGATGGCGGATCGTGATTTCAAAGGTGGAGCGACGTTTTTCGGGCGCGATGTGACGGAGCGGCGCTGGCTCGAGCAGCGCTTGTTGACGATCAGCGATGCGGAGCAGCAGCGCATCGGCGCGGATCTTCACGACGGACTCGGGCAGCAGTTGACGGGCATGGCGTGTCTCACGGCGGCGTTGCGCGATCGCTTGAAGAAAGTGGCGCCGGTGGAGGTGGAGAACGCCGATTTGATTGCGAAGCTGGCGAGCGAGTCGGTGTCGCAGACGCGGGCGCTGGCGCGCGGCCTGTGTCCGGTGCAGTTGGAGAAGAACGGACTCGTGTCGGCGCTCGAGGATTTGACGTATCAGGCGCAGCTGTTGCACGGACTCGAGTGCCGGTTCCGCCTGGAGGGGCCGCCGCCGAATTGCGAGCACCTGACGGCCATGCATCTTTACAGGATCACGCAGGAAGCGATTCACAATGCGACGCGACATGGGCGCGCGCGACAAATCCTCGTGAGCCTATCCACCCGTGGGCGGGAGCACCGGTTGTCGATCAAGGACGACGGGCGCGGCTTCGTGGCCGACGGGGTGGGAACCGGGTCCGGCGCAGGGTTACGATTAATGAGCTATCGGGCGAATATGATAGGCGGGACATTTTCCGTCGAATCTGCCCCCGATCGCGGAACTCAGGTCAACGTTCTGTTTACGACAGTCACTTCGAAATGAAAACGATTTCCGACCCCGATACTTCGGCGCCGGCGGCGACGGCGACCCCGACGAAGAGCCGTATTTTTTTGGTAGATGATCATCCCATCACCCGGCAGGGCGTGGCCGTCCTGATCAATCAGGAGCGCGACCTCACGGTATGTGGCGAAGCGGACAGCGCGCCTGTCGCCATCGACCTGATACAAAAACTGAATCCGGACGTGGCCTTGGTGGACATCACGCTGAAGACCACGAGCGGCATCGAGCTGATGAAGCATTTGAAAGCGCTGCGGCCCGAGATGCCGGTGCTGATCATGTCGATGCACGATGAAAGCCTTTTTGCCGAACGCGCGCTGCGCGCCGGGGCGAAAGGTTACATCATGAAGCATGAGGCGAGCGCGAAGATCCTGACGGCGATTCGCCGCGTGCTTTCCGGCGAGCTCTATCTCAGCGACAAGATGAAGGAGAAGATGCTGCACCGTCTGGTGAACAACCGGAAGGAAGAGGTGGTTTTCTCGATCGACACGCTGAGCGACCGCGAGATGGAAGTCTTCCAACTGATCGGCAACGGCTATGGGACGCGTCAGATCGCGTCGAAGCTGAACCTGAGTGTGAAGACGATCGATTCGTATCGGGAGCACTTGAAGCTGAAGCTGCGCTTGGAAAGCGGCACGGAACTGGTGCGGCACGCGATTCAGTGGGTGAAGAGCGAAGGAATCGTCTGAACGAGCGCGGCACGGGGAAACGACCGATGCCGCGCTGGAGCCTGCGCCCGATTCGCAAGGTGAATCGCGGCTGATAAGCTTTTCCTGCCATTCGGATGGCCGGGCCGCTGTGTAAACCCCGGGCGTATTTGCGCCAGCAGAGCGGCCCGGCCACTTTTTTTAGCGGAGTCGCGGAGCCGTCGTGAGTTAAAGAACAACGCGGGCAGATTACCGTCAGCAAAGCCCCCGGAGTGGAAGTCCGAATGGGACCCCATTTCCGGAGCGTGGCGGTGGCGCGATAGTGGCGCCACGGCCACATGAAAAAATCAGCTCCGAAAAAGAAACTGCGTCCCGAACAAGAACAGTCCCATCAGCCGGGCATTGAAACCGAGATGACGCCGCGGCCCTCGAGCGAGAATCATGCGGTGCGCGGAAGCGGGCGGCTGGCGGGCAAGACAGCGTTGATCACGGGAGGGGACAGTGGGATCGGGCGGGCGGTCGCGATCGCGTTTGCGAAGGAAGGTGCGAACGTCGCGATCGGGTTTCTCGAGGAAAGGACGGACGCGGTCGACACGCGCAAACGCGTGGAGAGCCTGGGGCGCTCGTGCCTGTTACTGCCGGGCGACGTCGGCAATTCGGAGGAATGCGAGCGCATGGTGACGGCGACGCTGGCGAAGTATGGCGGCATCGACATTCTGGTGAACAACGCCGCGGAGCAGCATCCGCAGGAATCGCTGGAGAAGATTTCCGACGCGCAGCTGGAGCAGACCTTTCGCACGAACATCTTTGCGTATTTTTATCTGACGCGCGCGGTGCTGCCGTATTTGCCGAAAGGCGGCGTGGTGATCAACACGACCTCGGTGACGGCGTATCGCGGGAGCCCGCAACTCATCGATTACAGCGCGACGAAAGGGGCGATCGTGGCGTTCACGCGGTCGCTGGCGCTCAATGTCGCCGAAAAAGGGATACGCGTGAACGCGGTGGCGCCGGGGCCGATCTGGACGCCGCTCATTCCGGCGACCTTCTCGAAGGAGAAAGTGGCGACATTCGGTTCGGACGTGCCGATGAAGCGCGCGGGCGAACCGGAGGAGGTGGCGCCGTGTTATGTGTTTCTCGCCTCGGAGGATTCCTCCTACATGTCGGGGCAGGTGCTGCATCCCAACGGCGGAGAGATCATCAATGGCTGACGTGCGAGCGGCGCGGACAGATTTCGCGCGAAGCTACGCTCGTTCGGCGGGAAGCGGGATGGGAGCGAATTCGTTGAAACGAAGCCAGTAGTTGCGGAGAGCGGCGGCGACTTCGATGAGGCCGGTGAGCGAGGACGGTTTCACCACGTAGGAATTGGCGCCGGCGGCGTAGGCTCGGCCGACATCGCTGCGTTCCTTCGATGAAGTGAACACAATCACGGGCAGGCTGCGGAGCGCGGTTTGCGCGCGAATCCAGGCGAGCACCTCGTGGCCGGAGCAGCGAGGAAGTTTCAGGTCGAGGAGAACAAGCCGGGGGAGCGGAAACGTGTTGCGGTCGGCGAAGCGGCCTTCGCCGGCGAGATAAGCGATCGCCTCGTCGCCCGAGTGGACGGTTTGCAGGGGATTGACGATTCCGCTCTTCGCGAACGCGTGGCGAAGCAGCGTGATGGCGTCGGGTTCGTCCTCGACGACGAGAATGGAATCATGCGGTGGCATGCGCGGCGGGAAGGAGTGCCGTCGCCCGCGGGAAGTCGATCCAGAAACGACTGCCTTCGCCCGGAACGGATTCGACGCCGCAATTGCCGCCCATGCGGGTGATGGCCTTGCGCACGAGGGAGAGACCGATGCCGGTGCCGGGATAGTCGGCTGGGCTGTGCAGTCGTTCGAAAAGTTGGAAGATCCGATCGTGATGACGGCGATCGATGCCGATGCCATTGTCTTCGATCCAGAGGCGGGCGCCCTCGCCGACGATTTCGGCGCGAATGCGAACCAGCGGAGGGTGATTGGCCCGTGTGAATTTCAAGGCGTTGGAAACGAGGTTGGAGATCGCTTGGAAAAGACCGGTTTTGTCGGCGAACACGGTGGGCAGAGGCCGGTCGACCTCCACGCGCGCGCCCGCCTGCCGGATCGCGGCGTGATGGTGAGCGAGGACGTCGGCGATGGTGTCGTCGAGCGGAAGTTCGACCAGCTGCATCTCGGACCGCGAGAGCCGGCTGTAGGCGAGCAGGTCCTGAATGATCGAATCCATGCGACTCGCGGCGCGGATGATCCGGTGAAGGTAGTCGCGATGTTCGGCGGAAAGGGTGGTCGCTTCGTCGCGCAGCGCCTCGGCGAAGCCGCGAACGAATTGGAGCGGCGTGCGGAGGTCGTGAGAAACTGAATACGTGAAAGCCTCGAGCTCGGAGTTGGCTTCGCGGAGCGTGGCGGTGCGGGCGCGCACGCGCTCCTCGAGCTGTTCGGCGTAGTCCTTGAGCCGGGTGCGGGCATCGGCGAGCTCGGCGAAGGCGCGGCGCTGTTCGTCCATGTCGGTGGCGCTACCCACCCATTGCACGAGGTTGCCCTGATCGTCGCGCCGCGGAAGGGCGCGGACGAGGTGCCAGCGCCATTCGTCGGGTCCGCAGCGCAGGCGGCATTCGTGCTCGAACGGCGTGCAATCGACGACGGCCTGCCGCCACTGCGCGCGAGTGACGTCGCGGTCTTCTGGATACACGGCGTCGAGCCAGCCGTGCGGCCCGAGGGAGGCGACCTCGGTCATGCCGGTGGTTTCGAGCCAGCGGCGATTGACGTAGTCGAGGCGTCCGTCGGGGAGGGCGGTCCAGACCATTTGCGGCATGGCGTTCGCGAGGAAGCGATAGCGCGTGAGCGCGTCGGCGAGCGCCTGCTCCGTTTCCTTTCGCTCGGTGATGTCGTAGGCGTGGATGGCGACGCCGCAAACGCGGCCCTCGGAATCGCGATCCGGGCGGTAGGTGGCGATGAGGTGGCGGTCGCGATTGTCGCTGCGCAGCGTGGTCTCGTGGCGCATGTTGCGTCCGCGGAAAGCGGCGCGGAGGTAGGGAGCCATGCGGTCGTGGGCCTCGTCGCCGACGAGCTCGCGCATGGTGCGGCCATCGATTGCGTCGGCCGGAACGCCGAGCCATTGGCGATATTTTTCGTTGTGCAGCCAGAAACGTTCGTCGGGCCCGATGTAGCCGACCATGGCGGGCATGGCATCGATGATCGTGCGCAGCAGCATGCGTTGGCGATCGAGGGCGCGTTCGGCGTCCTTGCGCGCGGTGAGATCGAGGACGAACGCCATGCATTCGTCGCTGTCGGGCAGGAGACTGCCGCAGACGAGCACCTGCACGAGAGAGCCGTCGGCGCGGAGATATTCCTTTTCGTAAGGAGTGCAGCGGCCGGTGAGCTGGAGTTCGAGGTTGGCGCGGTCGTCGGCGGTGCGCCAGGCGCTGGCGGTGCGTTCGTTGAGGCTGGCGCGGCCGGAGGCGATTTCCTCGGGCGTGTAGCCGAGGAGATCGATGAGTGCCTGGTTGGCACTGACGATGTGGCCGGAACGCGAAACGGTGCACATGCCAAAAAGGTTGGCTTCCCACGCGAAGCGGAAGCGGCGCTCGCTGCGTTTCATTTCGCGCAGCGCGTGTTCTTCGGCGGCGAGTGCGTCGCGCGTGCTGCGGTAGAGGCGGGCGTTGTCGAGGGCGAAGCCGGCGAGGCTGGCGACCTTTTGGACGAGACGATGTTCGGCGTCGTCGAAACCGCGCGCGGATTCGGCGGTGGCGAGCGCGAGCACGCCGACGATTCGGCCGCGGGCGCGCAACGGGACGCCGATGTAGAAAATACGGCCGATCGAACGGAGACGCTGGTAGTGGGCCTCATCGCCGGCGATCGAGCGAAACAGCGAGTCGTCGGCCTGGCGGACGATTTGGGATTCGCCGGTGGCGAGCACGCGAGCGGCGCAGGCGTCGGGTTGCGGCGGGCGGAAGCGACCGGACGAAGCGGAGGAAAGCGGCGCGGCGAGCGGGCGATCCATATGATGGATACGCACGCGCTCGAGCTCGCCGTGGTCGTTGACGAGGTCGATGGCGCACCAGTCGGCGATGCGGGGGACGAACGACTGCACGAGAATTTCGGTGCAGCGATCGAGGTCGAGGGATTCGGCGAGCGCGGAGTGGATGCGGCCGAGCAGCGCGAGTTCCTCGCGCTCGTTGCGCGAGTCGGTGACATCGCTGCACGAGCCAATGTAGCCTTCGAAATTGCCCTCGGCATCGTGACGAGGGACGGCGTTTTCGAGGAGCCAGCGATAGCAGCCGTCGGCGCGGCGGAGGCGGTATTCGATCGTGAACGGTTTGCGCGCGGCGACGGCTTCGCTGGAGACCGTGTGGTAGCGACCAGAGTCGGCCGGGTGGATTTGGCCGGGGCGGGGAGCGTCGATCTCGCTTTCGAGCGATTCACCGGTGAAGGCGAGCCAGTTGCGGTTGACGAAATTGCAGCGGCCGGTGGCGTCGGTGGACCAGATGAGGACGGGCGCGTTGTTCGCCATGATGGCGAAGTTTCGGGCGGCTTCGTCGGCGCGGGCGCGGACGCCGTGAGCGGCGCCGTGGAGCGCGGTGCAGAGCACCGTGATCAGGGAGCCGTTGGTGAGAAACAGCGCGAGTTGGAGAGCCTCCCGCGGCGAGGCGATCTTCAGCGGCTCGGTGAACTCGAGCAGACCGAGAACCGCTCCGGCAGCGGTGACGACGAGTCCCGCGATGGCGCCGCCGAACCAAGCGGCGAAGAAGACGGCGGGCAGCAGGAAGGCGAACGGAGAGTGCGGGTCGGACCAAAGCGACGATGCGTCCCGCAGGTAAATCGCGAGGACGAGACTAAGCGCGGGCACGCCGTAGCGTGCCGTCGCGTTTCGCTCAGCGGGCGGAACGAGGAAGCGAGGCTGGAACCACACGCCGGTAGAATGAGTTATGCGAAGGCATTTGTCACCGGCGGTGATTATAGGGAAATCCCCGATGGCTGCATCGGGTAGCGCTGGAGGCCGCGACGACCGGATACCCGCGCGGATAACGAGCGGGTTACCGGATCAGTGAGCGCGGGGCTCAGGCGGAGCGCTTGCGGGCGCCGGGCATGCGCGGCGTGGCGGTGGCGCCGCCGGCCGGGCGGGCGCTGACGCTGGCGCGAGCGGGAGGAGAAGGCGTGGTGTCCTTGGCCGATTCGGTTGCAGGAGCGGAAGTCGAGGACTGCAAGGCGCGTTCGGCCTCAAACCAGATCTCCTCATCGCGTCCGACGGGGCGTCCGTAATTTTCCCAAAGCTCGCGAGCTTTGTGAGAGATTTCTTCGTGGGTGGGCTGGCCAACGCCGGTTGAGGTGGAAGTTGTTTCGTTCATGGCAAGGAGAGAGGACTTTAGCGGAAATCGAGGCGCGGCGAAATGGGGGAAACAAAGCGGCTCCGACCCGGGGATGAGCAGGGTGGGAGCCGTGAAAGCGGAAGAAGGCGGCGTCAGCGCGTATCGGTCTCGTCGGACTCCTCGGCGTCGGTTTCGCCTTCGTTCGCTTCCTCGTCGTCTTCTTCGGCTTCGTTTTCGCCTTCGGTTTCGGCCTTGAGGTTGAGTGACGAGGCGAGCTGCGTGAGCTTGCGATCGGTTTCGGCTTCTTCGTCGAGCGTTTGTTGGAGCAGGGAGACGACCTCGTCTTCGCCGAGGAGCTCGGCGTAAGTGCGGACGGTGCCGTAGCCGGCGATTTCGTAGTGTTCGACCTTTTGCGCGGCGCCGATGAGGGCGGCGTCGCGAACCGACGGCGAGGCGTCTTCTTTGATCTTTTCTTCGCCTTCGGCGATGAGGCCCTTCATCGCCTTGCAGGTTTTTCCCTTGGTTGGCGCGTCGAGGAGCTCCATGGCGCGTTCGAGGCGGGCGATGTGTTCGTGGGTTTGGTCGAGATGCTCTTCGAAGCCGGCTTTCAAGGATTCGTCGGTGGCAGCCTTGGCCATTTTGGGGAGGGCCTTGGTGAGCTGCGTCTCGGCGTTATAGAGATCGCGAAGTTCTTCGACGAGGAGTTCGTGGAGAGTGGCAGTCTTGGACATGGGGATAGTGGATTATGGTTGTTTGAGGAGGCCGGGGGCGGGTCTCGAAGAGACGCGGATGCGTCCCGGCGAACGTCGGCATGGTGCGACAAAGGCGGCGCGGAGTTCCGCGGGGCGGGCCCGAACGGCATCGGGAAAAACTCCGAAGCCGTCCGCGGGCGAGCGGAGCGCGGTGCGTTTCGCGGAGCAGAAAACGCGCGATTCTCGTCGAGCCGAACCGGGACTGAATCAGGGCAAAGGAACGACTTCCGTGGTGGCGGAAGAAGGCTCTTCCCAGAGGGCCCAGACGACGACCGCGGTGACGATGAAGAACGCGACGATCGCGACGGCCATCCAGATGTTTACCTTGGTGGTGCGACGCTTCACGTCGACGACCGGTCGAGTGTCATCTTTGTCGAATCCCATGATGTTTTACCGTTGAGGTTTGGGTGCGGAGAGGAAGCGAGTGACAGGCGAAACCGGCGCGCGTTCGCTGCGAGCGCGGACGGGGCGAGGGACCGGAAGTGCTCGGATGGGGCGGCCCAAGGTTTTGCCCATGGCGAGGCGAAGCGGTGCGGGTAACGTGGCGCATGGCGGATGTGCGCATTGGAATCTCCGGATGGACGTATGCTCCTTGGCGCGGGAGTTTCTTTCCGAAAGGACTGAACCAGAAGAAGGAACTCGCGTATGCCTCGCGTCGCGTGCGCAGCATCGAAATCAACGGCACGTTTTATTCGATGCAGCGGCCGGCGTGTTTCGGGACCTGGTATGAGGAGACGCCGGACGATTTCGTTTTCGCGCTCAAAGGACCGCGCTTCATCACGCACCTGAAACGGCTGAAAGACGTGGTGGCGCCGACGGCGAATTTTTTCGCGTCGGGCGTGTTGCGGCTGAACGAGAAACTCGGGCCGATCCTGTGGCAGCTGCCGCCGATGACGCGGTTCGATCCGGAGCGCCTGCGGAGTTTTTTCAATTTGCTGCCGCGTTCGACGAAGGAAGCGGCGGTGTTCGGTCGGCTGCACGATGACCGGTTGAAGGCGCGCGCCTGGTTGAAGATCGATCGCGACCGTCCGCTGCGGCACGCGCTCGAAGTGCGGCATCCGAGTTTCGAATGTGAAGAGTTCATCTCGCTGCTTCGCCGGCACGACATCGCGCTGGTGGTGGCGGACACGGCGGGGAAGTGGCCGTTGATGCATGATGTGACGTCGGACTTCGTTTACGTGCGGTTGCACGGCGACACGGAATTGTATGCGAGCGGTTATACGCCTGAAGCGCTCGATGGATGGGCGGAACGGATACGGGCGTGGAGTGCGGGGCGAGATGCGCCCGGGGCGAAGTTGAGCGGGCCGGCGGCGGAGGTGCGGGCGCGCGGGCGCGATGTGTATGTGTATTTCGACAACGACGTGAAGGCGTATGCCCCGTTCGATGCGATGGGGCTGGCCTATCGGCTCGAGCTTGGGCCGAAGGCGCCGACAGGTCCGGTGGAAGGGACCTTCACGCCGGCGGTCGTTCGCAACAGCTGGGCGGGCTGGGTGCGACAATCCCCTTCGGCTGCGCCGAAAAAGACGCGGCCGCGATCCAAACGAACCCTGAATGAAGGAGAGAAATGAAACAGAATTTAAATGGTAAGAAAGTGGCGATCCTCGCGGCGGAAGGTTTCGAGCAAAGCGAACTGGAGAAACCGCGGGCGGCGCTGGAGGAGGCGGGCGCGAAGACCGAGGTGGTTTCACCGGAGGAAGGTTCGATCCGCGGATGGGATGACGACAATTTCGGCGATGCCGTGAATGTCGACGTGCCGTTGAAGCGGGCGAATCCGGTGGATTACGATGCGCTGTTGTTGCCGGGAGGTGTCATGAATCCGGATACGCTGCGGGCGATTCCGGAAGCGGTGAGCTTCGTGAACCATTTCTTCGAGGCGGGAAAACCGGTGGCGGCGATTTGTCATGGTCCGCAGATTCTGATCGATGCGGACGTGGTGCGCGGCCGGCGGATGACATCGTATCACTCGATCAAAACGGATCTCCGCAACGCCGGCGCGGAGTGGGTGGATGAAGAAGTGGTGACGGACCAAGGCTTGGTGACGAGCCGGAAGCCGGCGGATATCCCGCGGTTCAACGAAAAGATGATCGAGGAGTTTGCCGAAGGATTCCATGCGGGGCAGCGCGCGGGCTCGGGCATGTCGGTGTCGGGGCGTTAGCGCGCGCGGAGATGACATCATTATCACGGCGGCGTGACAGGTTCTGCCGTATGACAACTGGAGGTTGAAGGGTTGATCCGTGAGCCGCAGGGCGGGCGAAAGCCTGCCCTGCGTTTTTTTTGGAGGTGCGGCCGGTTGGGAGAGCCTGCGCTGTATCCGAGTGCACCTTTTGGCGGGCGGGATGCGTCAGGAGCGGGCATGAGATCTTACCCCGCTCTCGTGTTGATGGTTGGAGGTTTGCTGATGCCCGGCTGGGTGTCGGCGGCGAGCAAGCTGCCGCGCAGCACGCCGGAAGCGCAGGGCGTGGCCTCGGAGGCGATCGCGCGATTCGTGGAGGAGGCGGATCGGAAGGTGGAGAGCATGCACAGTTTCATGCTCGTGCGGCATGGTCACGTGGTGGCGGAAGGGTGGTGGGAGCCGTTTTCGGCGGAGGAGCGCCACATGATGTTTTCGCTGAGCAAGAGCTTCACGTCGACGGCGGTCGGACTGGCGATCGAGGAAGGCAAGTTGAGCCTCGACGACCGTGTGCTGCCGTTTTTTCCGGAGGAAGCTCCGGCGGAACCCTCGCGCAACCTGCAAGCGATGCGCGTGCGCGATTTGTTGACGATGTCGACGGGGCATCACGAAGAGACGATTCGCGGGTTTCCGTTTCAGTCGCAGGAGAACCTCGTGGAGAAATTCCTGGCGTTGCCGGTGGATCACAAGCCGGGGACGTTCTTCGTCTATAACACGCCGGCGACTTACATGCTTTCGGCGATTGTGCAGAAAGTCACGGGAGAGACGGTGCTGGAGTATCTCGGGCCGAGATTGTTCGAGCCGCTGGCGATCGAGAATCCGGCGTGGCCGGCGAGTGCGCAGGGGGTGACGCTGGGCGGGTTTGGTTTGAGCGTGCGAACGGAAGACATCGCGAAGTTCGGCCAGCTGTATTTGAAAAATGGAGACTGGAACGGACGCCAGCTCGTGTCGGCGAAATGGGTGGAGCAAGCGACGGCGCGGCAGGTGTCGAACGGCAGCGATCCGAACAGCGATTGGGAGCAAGGGTATGGATTTCAATTCTGGCGGTCGCGTCACAACCTCTACCGCGGCGACGGCGCGCACGGGCAGTTTTGTCTGATTTTCCCGGAGCACGATGCGGTCGTGTCGATCACGAGCGGGACGGGCAACATGGGTCAGGTGATGAACCTGGTGTGGCAGCATATTCTTCCGGCGCTGCAGAAAAAGGCGTTGCCTGAAAATCGGGCGGCTCACGACGCGTTGAAAGCGCGGCTGGCGAAGTTGTCGCTTCCGACGCAGGCGGGCGAGGCGACGTCGTCGCGCGCGGCGGCGCTGGCGGGGAAGACGTTTGTCTTTCCGAAGAACCGTCACGGCATCGAAGCGATTACGTGGGAAGCTGCGGACGGCGGCGCGGGGACGATGTTGAACGTTTCAGTCGGTGGCGTGGAGCAGCGGGTGGTGGCGCCGCATGGACGATGGCAGAAAGGCGAGTTGAAGACGGCGATGTTTTCGGAGCCGGTGGTGACGAGCGGGGCGTGGACGGCGGACGACACGTATGCGTTGAAAGTGGTGCGTGTGCAGGGGCCCTTTGCGCACGTGTATCGGCTGAAGTTTGCGGGCGACGAAGTGACCTTGGAAGGGGAGCAGAATGTCGGCTTCGGGGCGGGTCAGCCGCCGGCGGTGGTGGGGCGCTTGAAACGCTAGGTGCCGGTTTGAGGGGTTTGCGAATGGGAGGATTCGATCAGGCGTTTCAATGCGTCGAGATCGCGGTGCTCCCATTCGAAGGCGATCGCGTTTTCGGAGCCGGCGAAGAAGCGATACGGGAGCTGGGGCGCGCGTTTCACGATGGTTCCGAGGAGGGAAGGGCCGCGCATGACGTGAATCACCTCCCAGCCTGGGACGGCGGACGCTTTCACGTATTCGATGGGGCTGGGGCGCATGGCAACGGTTAGAATTTAGCGAAAAATCGCGGCGAAGCGAATCGGAGCGCGCGAGTGCGGAGAAGTTGCGGGTTGCGGCTTGAGGTGACGCGGTCGCATGTCGATAAGAGCACGGAATGCGACTGCCATGCTCGCGAAACGGAGCTTCGTCTTTTTGGGTTTCGGCGCTGATGACCATGTTGGTCGCGGCGTTCGTGGCCGGCGCGTGCGTTGCGCCCGTTGAGCTGAAGGCGCAGGAGGCGCCGGGAGAGATCGCGACGATCCGCGAGTTCTGGCGGTTGACGCCGGCGGAGAAGGCGTTGCCGCAGCGGTTTTCGATCGAGTGCGATGTGACCTATTACGATTCGGCGTGGAAGAATCTGTGGGTGCAGGATCGGAACGGGGAGGGCGCATATGCGATGCTCGGCGCGGCGGAGCCGAAGATCCGGACCGGGCAACGCGTGCGGGTGACGGGAGTGTTTCATCCTCCGAACCGGCAGTTTTCGTTTGCGGACGCGTCGTTCGAAGTGCTGGGGCCGGCGGAGCCGCGGGAGATTGCGGTGAGCGGGCGGCTTTCGCGGGCGGCGACGTTGAACCGGGTGGTGAACGTGGAGGCGTTTGTGGTGCAGCAGCGGCGGGTGGATCCGACGCATCTGCATCTGACGCTGTCGGTGGCGGGTCAGCCGGTGTTCGCCTGGTTGTTGATGGAGCCGGGGGAGCCGGTGCCGGAATTGACCGACTGGACGGTGAAATTGCGCGCGGTGGCGGCGACTCCGCCGGGCGGCGGAGCGGACATCGATTCGGTGGAGTTGAAGATTCCCCGTCTGCAGGACGTGGAGCCGGTGAGCTCGCTGGCGGATGATCCGCGGTTCGAGATCGAGGCGACGCCGATCGAGCAGTTGCCGAATTTGCCGAGGGACCGGCTGGTCCGGGTGGTCGGAGAAATGATCGCGCAGGAGCCGGGGCGTCTGGTGTCGATTCGGGACCAGACGGGGCAAGTCGATGTGGTGACGGCGCAGATTGGTCCGGCCTTGCTGGGGCAACCGGTGCAGGCGATTGGGTTGCCGGATGTGGAGGGGCTGAGCTGGAGATTGGAGAGCGGGTTGTTTCGGATGGCGCGAGGCGTGCAGGTGAAATCGACGGAGGCGCCGGTGCGCGTGGCGGCGGCGGTGATGCAGTTGTTGCCGGACGAGGCGGCGGCGGCGCGGCCGGTGCGGCTTTCGGGCGTGGTGACGTGGAGCGATCCGGCGGGGCAGTTCTTCTATTTACAAGACACGAGCGGCGGAGTGCGGGTGGATGCGAGCGCGCTGAATTTGGCCCCGCTCCCCTTGGGCAGAAACGCGCTGGTGATCGGCGAAACGGCGCTCGGCGATTTCGCGCCGGTGGTGAGAGCCCGACAAGTGTCGAATCTCGGCAGCCTGCCTTTGCCGGAAGCGCGAGCGACCACGCTCGAACTCGCCTGGGTGGGAGTGGAGGAGGCGCAATGGGTGGAGATGCGCGGCTATGTGCGGCGGGTGGTGAGCAATGCGGACAACACGCGGCTGCAGGTCGTGACATCGACCGGAGTTTTTTCGGCGCATGTGTCGGGCGAGGCGCCGCCCGGGATCGAAGTGGGGGCGGTGGTGCGGCTGCGCGGGGTTTGCACGGCGGTGGCGGATCGCGAGCGGAAGCTGGCGAACATTCGCTTGCTCGTGCCGGCGGCGGAATACGTGCAGATCGAGGAACCGGCGCCGCGGGACGTCTTCGATCAACCGACGCGGCGGCTGGCGAGTCTCGGGCAATTTGGAACGCTGCAGCTGTTCAACCGGCGGGTGAAGGTTGCGGGCACGGTGCTGGATTTTCGCGCCGGCCGTTATGTGCAGATCGCGGATGGTGGAGAGAGCCTTTACGTGATGACGCCCGGGCGCGATCCGCTGCGGCCCGGCGATCAGGTGGAAGCGGTGGGGATTCTCGGCCGGCAGGCGGGGAGCCCGGTCCTGCGCGAAGCGGTGTATCGAAAAGTTGGTGACGGACCGGCGCCGGAACCGGAAGCGATCGGCGACGAGAATCTGTTGCGCCCGGAGCTCGACGGAAAGCTCGTGCGCGTGCCGGGGCGGTTGATCGAGCGGACCTTCGACGGGCGGCAGTTGCGGCTGTCGTTGCAGGCGCGCGGCACGACCTTCGATGCGTATCTCGACGACACCAGCCGGGATGTGCCGGGATGGGTGCTGGGCAGCCGCGTCGACGTGTCCGGCATCTATGAAACCAAGTATGCGGAGGAGGGGCAGACGGGGGTGTTTCAGATCCGATTGCGGGACGAGGCGGACGTGCGGGTGGTCGAAAGGCCCTCGCCCTTGACGCCGACGCGCGTGCTGACCTTTGCGGGCGTGCTCGCGGTGGCGATCGTGGCGTTCATCGGGTGGGTGATGGCGCTGCGGCGGAGGGTGCAGCGGCAGACGGAGCAGATCCGCGCGCAACTGCAGCGCGAGACGCGGCTGGAAGCGGAACTGCAACGAGCGGCGAAGCTCGAGTCGCTTGGATTGCTGGCGGGCGGGATTGCGCACGATTTCAACAACCTGCTCACGGTGTTGATGGGGAATCTCTCGCTGGCGTCACTGGACTTGAAACCCACGGGGGAGGCGGCGGCGTGCTTGAAGGAAGCGGAGCGGGCGGTGACGCGGGCGCGGGATTTGACGCAGCAGCTGCTGACCTTTGCCAAAGGCGGCGCGCCGCTGCGGGCGGCGGTGATGCTGGCGGACATCGTGCGGGAAGTGGCCGAGTTTGCGCTGCATGGGTCGAAGGTGCGCTGCACGTTTTCGTTTCCGCCGGACCTCTGGCCGGCGGATGTCGACAAAGGTCAGATCAGCCAAGTGGTGCAGAACATCGTGATCAACGGCATGCAAGCGATGCCGGAAGGCGGAGAAATCGCGATCGAGATGGACAACGCGAAAGTCGGCGACGACCTGAAGAAAGTGCTCGCGCCGGGACGCTATGTGAAGCTGGCGATCACGGATCACGGCGCGGGGATTGGTCCGAAGGATTTGCCGCATGTGTTCGATCCGTATTTCACCACGAAGTCGGGTGGCAGCGGACTCGGACTCGCGACGGTTCATTCGATCGTGAAGAAGCACCATGGCCACATCACCGTGGAGTCGGTGCCGGGTCGGACGACGTTCCATGTCTGGCTGCCGGCGGCCAACGAATTGCCGGTGCAGAACGAAGCGCCGGAGCAGGCGGCCGTGAAAGGGAATGGGCGGATATTGTTCATGGACGACGAGGAAACGATTCGCGAACTCGGGGCCGCGATGTTGACGAAGTTCGGCTTCGCGGTCGTGGCCGTGGCGGATGGGGCGGCGGCGGTGCGGGCGTTTCGAGAGGCGAAAGAAGCGGGGGAGGGATTCGATGTTGTGATCCTGGATCTGACGGTGCCGGGCGGGATGGGCGGACGCGCGGCGATGGAGGAGCTGGCGAGAATCGATCCGGGGGTGCGAGCGATCGTGTCGAGCGGGTATTCGAACGACGCCGTTCTCGCGAACTATCGACAGCACGGCTTTTGTGGAATGGTGCCGAAGCCGTATCAGGCGGCGAAGCTGGTCGCGGCGGTGAACGATGCGATGGCGCAAGGAAGTGGGGAGCGCGATGGGTTCATGAACGCGCGTGTTTGAACTGCCATCTCGTGTCGGGCGATGGCGGACGGCGCGGGCCGGGTCCGGTCAGCGTGAGGTGGCGGCGGGTCCGCCGTCGGGCGACGGAGCCAGTTCGACCTTCACGCGGCTGAGTTTTTGAAGGAGGCGCCATTCGGCGCGCAGCGGCCACCAGTCGTAGAGATAGATTTCCAGCGGGCGCCACATCGCGACCCAGCCGACGATGATGAAGCTTTCGTTGAGAATGCCGGCCCACGTGGACGTGCCATGCGTTTCGATGAGGTTTCCGATGGCCAGACATACGGCGAGAAACGCGAGCCCCACCCCGAGACTGCGGCGGCCGCGGCGCATCAACTGGCGAAACTCGCGGCGTTTGTTTTCGGCGCGGTCGGAGAAATAGTTTTGGACGGCGGTTTGGACCGCGGCGGCTCGATCGTCGGCGGGCGGGGTGGAAAGGTGAATCACCAGCCGAAGAGTGTTCGTGGGCGGCAACTCGCGGGCCCAGCTTACGATGAATTCCTCGGCGTTGGCATCGAGGTCGCGATCCGGAAACGGCGACGGGTCCATCAAGTTGAACAACTGCGCCAGATCCCGGAGCCGCAGGCGAATGATGCCCTGGTCTGGGTGATGGGATGGAGAGCGGGACATGGAATTCAGGCGATGCGAGGGCGCGAAGACCACGGAACGATTTGAAGTTCTGCCGAGGAGACGCGCCGACGGGCCGACGAGAGAGATCCGGCTATGGGGAGAGGTCAACGTCGGGTGGATTCGAAAGCTTTTTGGTTTCGAGAGGAGGCGCGGGAGGCAGCCCGGTGACTTCGAGGATTTCGTGTTCATCCAAGGTTTCGCGCGCGAGCAAAGCGTCGGCGAGAGCGTCGAGTGCGGCGCGGTGCTGCGTGAGGAGATGCTGCGCGGTATCGTGGCTCTCGGCGATGATCCGCAGGACCTCGCTGTCGATCAACTGGGCGGTGGCTTCGCTGAAAGGCTTGGTGCCCTCGAAACCCACGCTGCCGCCGAGGTAGCGATTTTCCCGCGGCGCGAGTTGCACCATTCCGAGTTTTTCGCTCATGCCCCAGCGCGTGACCATGCGACGGGCCAGATTCGTGGCTTGCTCGATGTCGCTTTCGGCGCCCGTGGTTTTGGTGCCGTAAACGATTTCTTCCGCGACCCGGCCGCCGAGCAGGCCGATGATTTTGCCGCGAAGATAGGCCTCCGGATAGTTATAGCGATCGCTGTCGGGCCGCTGGTAGGTGACACCGAGCGCCTGGCCGCGGGGGACGATGGTGACGCGATTCACGGGATCGGCGCCGGGCACCACGAGCCCGAGGATGACGTGGCCGCCCTCGTGGTAGGCGATCCGTTCGCGATCGTGCGAGCTGAGGAGCAAGGCCCGTTCGGGTCCGAGCACGATTTTTTCCAAGGCGTCGAAAAAATCTTTTTCGCGAACGGACTTTTGCTCCCGGCGCGCGGCAAGGAGCGCGGCTTCGTTGACCAGGTTGCGCAGATCGGCGCCGGACAGGCCGGGGGTCGCGGACGCGATCTGTTCCAGGCGCACGTCGTCGGCCAACGGAACCTTGCGCGTGTGGACCTTGAGGATGGCTTCGCGACCCTTGCGATCCGGCAGGTTCACGATCACGCGGCGGTCGAAACGCCCGGGGCGGAGCAAGGCCTTGTCGAGCACCTCCGGCTGGTTGGTGGCGGCGAGCACGATGATGCCCTCGCGGCCGGAGAAGCCGTCCATTTCGGTGAGGATCTGATTCAGCGTCTGCTCCTGTTCGCTGGAGCCGCCGACCGCGGTCATGCCGCGGGCGCGGCCGATCGAATCGAGTTCGTCGATGAAGATGATGGCGGGGGCGTGTTCGCGGGCCTGTTTGAAGAGATCGCGCACGCGAGCGGCGCCGACGCCCACGATCATCTCGACGAATTCGGAGGCGCTCATGGAAAAGAACGGCACGCCGGCTTCGCCGGCCACGGCGCGGGCGAGCAGCGTTTTTCCCGTGCCCGGTGCGCCGATCAGCAACACGCCCTTCGGGGCGGCGCCGCCGAGCGCGGAGTATTTTTTGGGATCGCGGAGAAAATCGACGATTTCGACGAGCTCGTTTTCCGCTTCGTCGATTCCGGCGACGTCGGCAAACGTCACCTTGCCGTCCTGCTGATCGTAGCGTTTCGCGCGGCTCTTGCCGATGCCCATGAGTCCGCCCATGCCGCCGCCCATGCCGCCCTGTTGCGCGGCGCGGCGGTAGAGCCAGACGTAGAACAGGATCAGCAGCAGGGCGGGACCGAACCCGTAGAGAAACGTCCCGAGGATGCCGCGGCTTTGCACGACCGGTTCCGCGCTGATTTCGACCTCGTGCTCGAGGAGAAGCTGCTCGAGTCCGGCGTCGACGAATGCCGGCAAGGTCGTGGCGAAATTCTGGACCTCACGAGGAGGCGGCGTGGTTGTCGCTTGTTTGGAATCGGCAGTGGCCGCGGTCGCCGGCTTCGGGGCGGGATACGTGATGGGGTTCTCGAGTTTGCCGAGGATGCTTTCGCCGCGGCTGTAGATCGACTGCACGTTGCCGGCGATGACCTGCTCCCTGAACAAGGTGTAAGGCACCTTCACGGGATCGCCCGCGTCGGGAAACAGGCCGCGCATCAGCAGGTAGTTGATCAGGAGAATGGCGGCGAACCAGAGCCACGCGCGCCGCGGCGGCATTCTTTGGGCGGGCGCGCCCGAGGGCAGGCGCGGACCGAGAGGAGGCGGATCTTTGCGAGGGGGAGTCATGGTAAAGGAAGCGGCGCGCGTTACGCGGCGGGTTTGGATTTCAGTCTCAGGGTGCGGCGCGTATTCCACTTGCTGAGCTCGCGCAGCCAGAGAACGGAACTCGCGACCGCGCCGCAGACCAGCCAATCGCGCGCGCTGAGGTTCACCGTCGAAAACGCCTGTTGCAAAAAAGGCACATAGATGACCGCGACGTGCAGCAGCAGCGAAAAGGCCAGCGCGGCCCAGAGCCAGTGATTGCGGAAGAGTCCGTCGAACGCGCTGCGGATGTCGGAGCGCGCATTGAGCACATTGAAAAGTTGAAAAGCCATCAGTGTCGTGAACGCCATCGTCTGCCCGTAGCGCAGGTCGCCGGTGCCGGCGATGAGCCCGCCGGGGAGGGACGCGTCGAGCACCAGGAGCGTCCCCGCGGCCATGATGGTGCCGACGAAGGCAATCCCGCGCCACATGCGGGCGGTGATCACTCCCTCGGAACGGCTGCGCGGGGACTGGTGCATGATGCCTTCGTCGATCGGGTCCACGCCAAGCGCCATCGCGGGCGCGCCGTCGGTGACCAGATTGATCCACAGGATGTGGGTCGCAAGCAGCGGGAGCACGACTCCGCCGCTCCCGACGTCCAACCCGATGACCTTCGCGAGCAAGACGCCGAAGAACATCGTCATGACCTCGCCGATGTTGGACGAAAGCAGATAGCGGAGGAATTTGCGGATGTTGGAAAAGATCGACCGACCCTCCTCGACCGCGGTGACGATGGTGGCGAAGTTATCGTCGGTCAGCACGACGTTGGCGGCCTCCTTCGAAACGTCGGTGCCGGTGATGCCCATGGCGATGCCGATGTCGGCGGTCTTCAAGGCGGGCGCGTCGTTCACGCCGTCGCCCGTCATGGCCACCGTTTCGCCGGCGGCCTGAAGCGCGTTCACGATGCGCAGTTTGTGGCTGGGATTGACCCGGGCATAGACGGACACCTCGCGCGTGGCCTGCGCCAGTTCTTCGTCGGACATTCTTTCGAGTTCCACGCCCGTGACGGCGCGGCCGTCGTTGGCGATGCCCAGTTCGGCGGCGATGACTGCGGCCGTTTTCGCATGATCGCCGGTGATCATCATCGGCCGGATGCCCGCGCGGCGCGCGCGTGCCACGGCGTCCCTGGCCTCGGGCCGCGGCGGATCGATCATTCCGATCAGTCCGAGAAACGTCATCTTCTGCTCGAGATGCTCGCCCGCGTCGTCGCTTTCGAATCCCTCGGCCGGGAGCTCGCGCGAGGCGACACCCAAGGTGCGCAAGGCTTCCCCGGCCAGCGCATCGTTGGCTTGGAGGATCGCCGCGCGTCGCGACTCGGTCAGCGGCCGCGAGTCCGTGCCGACCCGTTCGCTGGCGCAACGTGCGAGCAGGACATCGGGCGCACCCTTGGTGAAGACGAGCAGATGGTCTTTGTTCGCGGCGTCGGAGTGCACGGTGCTCATCAATTTCCGCTCCGAGGAAAACGGCACTTCGCCCACGCGTTCCAGGCGCTCCGCCAGCTTTTCGGATCGCAGGCCGGCCTTTCGCGCCGCCACGACCAGTGCTCCTTCGGTCGGGTCGCCCTGGACCGACCATCGGCCGTCTTTTTGCTGGAGGACGGCATTGTTGGCCCGATCGGCGACGGCGAGTGCGCGCTCGAGTTCGGTCCGCAACGCGCCGGCGAGCGCGTTGCCGTTGGCCGCGGTGACGCTGCCGGTGGGAGCGTAGCCGATGCCGTCGAATTCCACGCGGCCGCTGGCGGTCACCACCGTGCGCACCGTCATTTCGTTTTTCGTCAGTGTGCCGGTTTTATCGGACGCGATCACCGTGGCGGAGCCGAGCGTTTCGACGGCGGCGAGGTGGCGAACGATGGCGTTGCGCTGCGCCATGCGCCGGACGCCCAGCGACAGGACAGCGGTCACGACGGCGGGCAGACCCTCGGGCACGGCGGCGACTGCGAGGGCGACGCCGAGGATCAGCACTTCGAAAACGGCGGAGAAGCCGCGCACCTCTTCCACGATGAGGATCGTGCCGATCATGAGTCCGGCAATGATCACGACGATGGCGCCCAGCCGCTTGCCGAGCCGGTCGAGTTCCTTTTGCAGCGGGGTCGTTTCGGCGGGAGCGTTTTCCAGCATCCCGGCGATGCGGCCCATTTCGGTTCGCATGCCCGTTGCGGTGACCACTGCTTTGCCGCGGCCGTAGGTGGCGGCGGTGCCGCTGAACACCATGTTCGTGCGATCGCCGATCCCGGCTGCGGCGTCGACGACGTCGGTGTCCTTGGACGAAGGCATGCTTTCCCCCGTCAACGCGGCCTCGGCGGTTTGGAGGGCGGTCGATTGGATCAGGCGTGCATCGGCGGGAATGGTGTCGCCCTCCTCGATGAGGATGACGTCGCCCGGAACGAGTTGCGCGGCGGGCACGCGCCGGCGTTCGCCGTTGCGCAACACGGAGGCTTCCGCGGCGGACATGGCGCGCAACTTCGCGAGCGAAGCTTCGGCGCGGGATTCCTGAACGTAGCCGAGGACCGCGTTGAGGACGACGATCGCGAAGATGGCGAGCGCCTCGTAAGGCAGGGCGGACGCGCGCTCGAACCACCAGATCGCGGCCGAGATGGCGGCGGCGGCGATCAGCAGCATCACCAGGATGTCGGTGAACTGCGCGAGAAACTTCCGCCACGCGGGAACGGGTTTCTCGGCGGTGAGCTCGTTGCGCCCGAATCGGTCGAGACGGGCGCGCGCCTCGGCGTCGCTCAACCCGAGGCGCGGGTCGGTTTCAAGCGCCGCAATGGCAGCTTCGACGGTTTGTTGATGAAACGCGATGGACTCGGCCGACATCGGAATACCATCGCGGCGCGTCGTTCGACGGGGTTAATTCAGCACGATCTTCGCGGCCGCGGGCTGGCGCATCTTCTACTGTTTGATGAACTCGCCGTCGGCCTTGATGGAGAGCTCGTCGGAGATCATGGGCGGGGAGAACTTCGGGCCGACGCCGAAATCGGAACGCTTCAATGTGCCGGTGAGCTGGAAGCCTGACGTGGTGTTTTGCTGATTGGTGGTCGTGCCCCGGAACCAGAGGTCCATCGTCACGGGCTTGGTGCGATCGCGGATGGTGAGGTCGCCGGAAAGTTTGAAACGATCCTTGCCGGCGGGCTCGATGGATTTGCTGCGGAAGGTGATCTTCGGGTATTTCTCGACCTCGAAGAAATCTCCACTGCGCAGGTGGTCGTCGCGTTTTTTGACGGCGGTGTCGATCGATGCGGTGTCGATGCTCAACTCGAACACGGCGTCGCTGAAGTCGGGTTTGGCGGCGCGAATCGAGACATCGAATTCGTTGAACGCGCCGACGATCTCGGAAATGCCGAGGTGGGTGATCGAGAAAGCGATTCTCGAGTGTGCGGGATCGCCTTTCCAGAGGGTTTGGGCGACAGCGCTCGCTTGGAGCGCGGCAATAACAACAAGCGCGGTGATGACTTTTTTCATAGGGGAGGGCTCCTAACGTGATGCAACGGACGCAGAAAAGCCAATCGGCGCGCCCCGGAGCCCCGCGGGGCGCGCGGGGGGGGGGGCGGGGGGGGCGCCCCC
>JAFAAS010000185.1 GCA_023426435.1 Verrucomicrobiota bacterium
GTTCCGGCCTCACTCGCGCGCCTACGATGTCTGAAGAAGCAACGATTCCTTTTCGTCGTCCGGATGGAGCTGCGCCCGCGGGTGGCATGGGCCGTATGATGCCGCATAGCGTCGAGGCGGAGGAGTATCTCCTCTCGTGTTGTTTGCTCGATGGTTCCGATGTGGTGTCGCGCTGTCTCGAAGCGCGGCTGCGGCCGGAGTCGTTTTATCTGCCGGCGCACGGGGTGATCTACGAGCGGCTGCTGGATCTTTATAACCGGCAGGTGCCGATCGATGTGTCGGTGGTGGCGGAGGAATTGCGGACGGCGAAGCGGCTGGACGAGATTGGCGGCTATGCGTTTCTGGCGCAGGTGAGCAGCCGGATTCCGACGACGGCGCAGGCGGGGTATTTCATCGAGAAAGTGCGCGAGCTGGCGTTGTTGCGCGACATCATCAAGGCGGGCACGGGCGCGGTGGAGGATTGTTACAACTTCTCGGGCGGGATCGATGAGTTCGTCGACCAGATCGAGGCGAAGCTCTTCACGGTGACGCAGAATCGCGTGAGCGAGAGTGCGAAACAGATGCGGGAGCCGACGCACGAGGCGATGGCGGTCATCACGAAGATGATGATGAAGAAAGGCGAGATGACGGGCGTCTCGTCGGGCTTCAAGGACCTCGATGCGTTGCTGTGGGGATTTCAGAAGCAGGAAATGATCATCCTCGCGGCGCGACCCTCGATGGGTAAGACCTCGCTCGCGTTGAACTTCGCGGAAGCGGCGGCCTTGCCGAAGCGCGGCGATCCGGCGGCGGTGTTGATCTTCTCGCTGGAAATGAGCGCATCGCAGCTGGCGCTGCGTATGTTGTGTTCGCGGGCGCGGGTGAACATGAAGCTGCTGCGCGACGGATTGCTGTCGAAGAATGGCGACGAGCAGGCGCGGCTGTTGCAGGTGGCGGATGAGTTTTCGAAAGCGCCGATCTTCATCGATGACTCGAGTGCGATCTCGATCATGCAACTCCGCGCGAAGGCCCGGCGCATCCATGCGCGGCATCCGCTGGGGTTCATCATGGTGGACTACCTGCAGTTGATGAGTCCGACGGATGCGAAGGTGGCGCGCGAGCAGCAGGTGGCGGAAGCGTCGCGCGGATTAAAGTCTTTGGCGAAGGAACTGAATGTTCCGGTGCTTGTATTATCCCAGCTCAATCGCTCCTCCGAGAAGGAAAACCGCACTCCGAAGCTGGCCGACCTGCGCGAATCCGGCTCGATCGAGCAAGATGCTGACGTTGTCCTCATGCTCGCTCGCCCCAAAGACGCCGATGAAAAATTTCAGGTGGCTGCCGACTCGGCGGAGTTAATCGTTGCAAAGCAACGAAACGGCCCGGTAGGAGATTTGAAGCTTACGTTCCTCCGAGACATCACGCGCTTTGAAAACTTTACACAGTAACCCGCTGCTCCGGGTCACAGGATTTTTGTTCGCATTTTGCTTGTTGCTGGCCGTAAGCGGGCTACCGGCATGGGCTCAGGCTGGAGGTCGGGACGATCCTGGCTTCCGGGTCGGCACGATCACGGTGAAGTTCATCGGCACCTCGGTGGTCAGCGAGCAGGTGGTGCGCGCGAACATGCAAGTGAAGGAAGGCGGTCCGCTCGACGACACGATGCTCGATCGCGATATCCGCACGCTTTACCGCACCGGACTTTTCGAATTCATCGAGATCAAGCGCGAGGACGTGGGCAACCGGCAGTTCAACCTCGTGGTCGAGGTCACGCCGAAATACCGCGTGCTCGCGATCCGTTTCGAGGGCAACGAGAAGGTGCGGTCACGCCGCCTCGAGAAGGAAGTGAAGACGAAGCCGAATGCGGCGCTGGACGAGCGGCAGGTGAAGGAGGACGCCGAGAAGATCCGCGAGTATTATCAAAAGACCGGCTACAATCAGGTCGCGGTTTCCTACAGCATCGAGCGCGACCGGGCGACGAGCTTCGGCACGGTGATTTTCAAGATCCGCGAAGGCGAGCGCGTGAAGATCGATGAAATTCGTTTTACGGGAAATGACCACGTGAAGTCCCGCCGGCTCCGCAAGGAAATGGAGACGAAGAAGCATTGGATGTTTTCCTGGCTGCTCGGCACCGGCCGGTTGAAGGACGAAGAGTTCGAGGACGATTTGGAAAAGCTGCGCGATTACTACCGCGAGCAAGGTTACCTCGACGTCGAAATCGCGCCGGACCAGGTCACGTTCGACTATCCCCGTCCGGATCGTCTCGTGATCACGATCGGCATCAACGAAGGCCGTCGCTACCGGATCGGTGAAGTGTCTTTCTCGGGCAACAAACTGCATCCCTCGTCGATCCTGCGCCGGGTGGTGCGCCAGCGGCAGGGGATGGTCTTCACGCCGTCGCTACTCGACAAAGACATCGAGCGCCTGACGGATTTCTACGGCCATGATGGGTATCTGGACACGGACGTGCGCCTGATGCGCAAACCGAACATCGAGACCGGCGACATCGATATCGAATATCAGGTCAACGAAAGCGAACGCTTCAACGTCGAGTCGATCTCGATCGAGGGCAACACGAAGACCAAGAGCACCGTGATCGTGCGCGAACTGGTGCTCGGTCCTGGCGATGTTTTCGACACGGTGCGCATGAAGATCAGCAAGCTGCGTTTGGAAAACACGCGCTTCTTCGAAGATGTGAGCGTGACGCCGCAGGAAACGAACATTCCCGGACGCCGCAATCTGCGCGTCGCGGTGCAGGAAGGCCGCACGGGCAATTTGTCCTTCGGCGCGGGTTTCAGCTCGCTGGAGCGGGCGACGGTGTTTGCCGAAATCTCGCAGGGTAATTTCGACCTGTTCAACCGTCGCTCCTTCTTCCAAGGCGACGGCCAGAAGTTCCGTTTGAAGATGTCGGTTGGCTCGCTCTCGAGCGAAGTCTCGCTGGCGTTCGAGGAGCCGTGGTTGTTCGAGCAGCAACTCGCGCTCGGTTTCCACCTCTTCCGCCAGACCTCCGAATACAACAGCACCTTCTATACGGAAGTGAACACGGGCGGTGAGGTTTACCTGCGCAAGCGGCTCTTCGGATTGGTGGAAGGCCGGCTCTCGTATTCCTACACGGTCATCTCGATCGAGGACGTGGCGCCGAACGCGTCGCCGATCCTGCAGTCGATCGCGGGCGACAATCCGATTTCGCAGATCGGCTTCCAGCTGCTCCGCGACACGCGCGACAAGATCATCAACACGACCTCGGGCAACCGCGTCGAGTTCAACACCGCCGTCGCGGGCGGACCGCTCGGCGGCCAAGATAATTACTATCTCTTTGAAGTGCGCGGGGCGCAGTATTTCCCCGTGTTCGAAACGCAGTCGCAGGTGTTGCACTTGCTGGCGCGCGCCGGCGTGATCAACGAATTCGGCGACAGCCCGGACGTCGCTCCCTACAAGCGCTGGTATCTCGGCGGCCCGACGACGTTGCGCGGCTATGAGTTCCGCGAAGTGGCGCCGCGCGACCAGTTTGGAGAGGTGGTGGGCGGCAAGAGCTATGCCTTCTTCAGTGCCGAGTATTCGCTCGATATCGTCAGCCCGGTGCGTTTCGCGGTGTTCTACGATGCCGGCTTCGTCAACGCCGATGCTTACGATTTCAATCCTTCCAACTTCACCGACAATTTCGGCGTGGGTGTGCGGCTCTTTGTGGCCGGCTCACCGCTCAGCCTCGATTTCGGTATTCCGCTGACAAGCGATCGCGCTGCTCGGAAAGGCAACCAGTTCAACTTTTCCTTTGGCACGCGTTACTGATTTCGTTTTGCTGACCGGTCACCCAACTTACCCTCCCTACATTCATCCATGAAAAAATCCATCCACACCTTGTTCGCCCTGGCAGCGTTTGGCGCGACCGCGCTGATCGGCCAAGCTCAGCCGGCGCCCAAGATCCTCGTCGTCGACATGGCCAAGCTCTACGACAACCACTACAAGACCGAGGAGCAGAACAACAAGCTGCGCAGCGACGAGCAGAAGGCGCAGGAAGAGCTCGATAAGCTCAACAAGGAGGGCAACACCCTCGTCGAGCAATACAAGGAGTTCGCGGATCAGGCCAACAATCCGACCGCCACGGCCGAGGCGAAGTCGAAGGCTCAGAACGAAGCCCAGCGCCTGATCGAGGAAATCCAGCGCAAGCAGCGCGAAGTCGCGAGCTTTCAGCAGAACACCCGCAATTCGCTCCAGCAGCGCATCACGAATTTCCGCAGCCTCATGATCGAGGAAATCAGCAAGACGGCGGTCGAGATCGCGAAGCGCAAGGGCGCCACGCTCCTCCTGGACAAGTCCGGCCCGTCGCTGATCGGCGTTTCGAACATCCTGTATTCGGATAACGCATACGACATCACCGACGAAGTGCAGCGCGAAGTCGACAAAGGCCGCCCCGCGTCGAGCTCCTCGACGACTCCGGCTGCGCCCGCTCCGGCCGCCCCCGCAGGCGAGACGAAGAGCGATTCGCCGGCGATCACGTTCCCGGGTGCGAAGAAGTAAGCGATTACTTCGTATCTTCGACAGCTTTCAAACCCCGCTCGATCGAGCGGGGTTTTTGTTTGCAGGAGCGGGATGCTTTGGCGGGGGCGTTTGCTGAATTGCGCCGGTGCGGGAAAGGCCCACGCTCGCCGCATGGAGGTATCATTTTCACCCGCGGAGATCGTCGCGTTCGTGCAACCCCGCGCCGTGCGTGGCGCAACGACGGACACGGTGCGCGGAATCGCGGCGTTGAGTGCGGCGGCGCCGGGCGATCTCTCTTTTCTCGGAAATGCGAAATACAAGGCGGAGGTCGCCGTGACGCGTGCCTCCGTCGTTTTGTTGCCGGCGGATTTCAACGCCGAGCCGCAACCCAATCAGCTTTTCCTTTTGGTCGATAATCCCTCCGTGGCGCTGGCCCGCATTTGCGCGCGAATCGAACAATCGCTGTGGCCGCGTCCGGTGCCGGGAGTTCATCCGACGGCGGTGGTCGCGGCGACGGCGCGCGTGGCGGCTTCGGCCACGGTCGGGCCGTTGTGTGTGATCGAAGACGGGGCGATCGTCGGAGAACGTTCGCATCTGCAATCGGGCGTTTTTCTCGGGCGCAACAGCCGGGTGGGGGACGATTGCTGGTTGATGCCGCGGACCTTCGTCGCGGCGGAATGTGAACTCGGCAATCGCGTGCGTTTGCAACCGGGCGCGGTGGTGGGTTCGGACGGATTCGGCTACGAGTTCGTGAACGGCCGGCATGAGAAGGTGCCGCAGGTTGGGACGGTGTTGGTGCAGGACGATGTCGAAATTGGCGCGAACACGACGATCGATCGCGCGCGGTTCAGCCGGACGGTAATCGGCGAAGGGACAAAAATCGATAATCTGGTGCAGATCGGCCACAATGTGATCGTCGGCAAACATTGTCTGCTGTGTGCGCAGGCGGGTATTTCCGGGAGCACGACGATCGAGGATTATGTGGTGCTCGCCGGACAAGTGGGGGTGGGTGGACACATCACCCTGGGCAAGGGAATGAAGGCGGGCGGCCAGGCGGGGATCACGGCGGACGTTCCGCCAGGCACGGTCGTGAATGGCACGCCCGCGATCCCGTTTGCGCTCGAACGAAGAATCGCGGTGCTGCAAACACGATTGCCGGATTTGTTCAAGCGCGTCGATGCGCTCGAGGCGCAGCTAAAAAAGTCTTTCGCCTAACCCACCGCGCAGCAAGATGCCGCGCATGAGCGAATCGCGGCTGAAAATCTTCTCGGGTAATTCGAACCGAGCCCTCGCGGAGGAAATCTGCCGTTCGATCGGCGTGCCATTGGGCGAGGCGACGGTCACGAGTTTCCCGGACGGAGAATCGTTCGTGAAGATCAACGAAAACGTCCGCGGTGCGGACGTTTTCATTATCCAATCCACGTGTCCGCCGACGAACCATCACCTGATGGAGTTGCTCATCATGATCGACGCGGCGCGGCGCGCGTCGGCGGCGCGCATCACGGCGGTGATACCATTTTATGGATACGCGCGACAGGATCGGAAGGATCAGCCGCGCGTGCCGATCACGGCGAAGCTGGTGGCCAATCTGCTCGTGGCGGCGGGAGCGACAAGGATCCTCGCGATGGACCTGCACAGCCAGCAGATCCAGGGCTTCTTCGATATTCCCGTCGATCATCTGTATGCGTCGCCGGTGTTTTTCGAACACTTCGCGAAGCGGAAGACGGAGCGTCAGCTCGTCGTTTGTTCGCCGGATGTCGGCGGCATGAAGATGGCGGCGGCGTATGCCGACGTGCTTGGTGCGGCGCTCGGCTTGGTGGCGAAGAAGCGCAAAAGCGCGACGACGGTCGAGGCGATGAGCGTGGTCGGCGAGGTCGCAGGGTGCGACGTGCTGTTGGTCGACGACATCACGGAGACGGCGGGCACGTTGACCGCGGCGGCGAAGCTGTTGCGCGAACATGGCGCGGTGAGCATCACGGCTGCGGTGAGCCACTGCATTCTCAATGAGATCGCGATCGAGCGGCTGCGCTCGGGATTGATCGACGAGTTGATCACGACAAATTCCACGCCGATCGACACGCGCGGCCTGCCGATCACGGTGCTCAGCATTGCCAAGCTGCTGGGGCAGGCGATCATTCGCATCAACAGCAACGAGAGCGTCACGGGCCTGTTTCGGATCAAGGGATTTTAGTCTGCAGCCGTGTTGCTGGAGGCCGGGGCTGGTTGGTCCTGGTGTTTGCGCTGCGGAACCTTGATGCGTAACGCTGTGTCGCGCCTTTTTTCTTTCATGAAACTCCATCCGATCTGCCGACTTGTTCTCGCGTTTGCCGTGATCTCTCCCGCCGTGCAGGCGGCGAAAAACGACGTGGCGCAGAAGAATGCGCCGACGTTGCAGGTGGATCCGACGCCGCTCGGAGAAGCGAAGGCGCCGCAGGTGGCGACCTACGCTGATGTGATCGAGCCGGTGCAGAAGGCGGTGGTGTCGGTGTATTCGAAGAAGGTGGTGCGCGAACGCGTTGCGGTGAATCCGCTGTTGCGGCAGTTCTTCGGAGACATTCCGGATCAGGAGCGCCGCCACGAAGAGGAAGGGTTGGGGTCGGGGGTCATTGTTTCGCCGGATGGTTATATTTTGACGAACAACCACGTCGTGGAGGGAGCGGACGAGTTGAAGGTTTCGCTGTCGGACGATCGCGAGTTGATCGCCAAAGTCATCGGCACGGATCCGAAAACCGATATCGCGGTGATCAAGGTGGAGGGCGAGAAGCTCCCGGTTGTTACGCTCGCCGACAGCGACACGATTCGTGTGGGCGACGTGGTGTTCGCGGTGGGAAATCCGCTGGGCGTCGGGCAGACGGTGACGATGGGGATCGTCTCGGCGAAGGGCCGCTCGGTGGGGATTCTCGAGGAAGTTTCGGGTTACGAATCTTTCATTCAGACGGACGCGGCGATCAACATGGGCAATTCCGGTGGGGCGCTGGTGGATGCGCGTGGCCGGCTCATCGGCATCAACAGCGCGATCCTTTCGCCGTCGCGCGGGAACATCGGGATTGGTTTCGCGGTGCCGATCAATCTCGCGGCGGCGGTGATGCACAGCCTCGTGCAGACCGGTTCGGTGGCACGCGGTTTTCTCGGAGTGTCGTCGCAGACGCTGACGCCGGACTATGCGGAGGCGCTCGGGTTGCCGCGCGATACGAAAGGCGTGACGGTGACGGACATCACGCCCGACAGCGCCGCGGAAGAAGCGGGGTTGGAGCGCGGCGACGTGATTCTCTCGGTGAACGACAAGAAGGTGACGGCGCTGCGCGATCTACGAAATTACATCGCGCAACTGGCGCCGGGCACGAAGGCGAAGCTGAAGATTTCGCGCGATGGAAAGGAGCGCGATGTCGAGGTCACGCTCGGTCGCCTAGATGAGAAACCGAACGAAATCCTCATCGGAGTCGATGCGGAGCCGTTGAGTCCTGAGACGCGTCGCCGGCTGAGTGTGCCGCCGCGCATCGAAGGTGGATTGGTGATCACGAAGATCGACGAGAATTCCGCTTACTCCGATCGCCTCGCGACGGACATGGTGATCGTTCAGATCGATCGTCAGAATGTGCAGGATCTCGAAGCGGCTCGCGCGGCGCTGACGCCGGGGCGGCATTTGCTGTTCGTGTATTATCGCGGAACGCTGCGCGCGATCAGCATTCAGGTCGCTCAACCTTGAGCGGCGGGCGGCGATTCATCGAGGCGGGTCGAGAGACCCGCCTTATTTTTTCTGGAGCGGGATGAAGACGAGCGTGCCGGCTTTGGAGTCGGGAACGACGAGTTGTTGATTCGTTTCGTCGAGGTGGAGATCGGCGGCGGACTGGAGCGTGGCGAGCAGACGCCGCTCACCGGTGTCGTGGCGAATATGCCAGATGCGGCCGGTGCGCACTTCGGTAACGTAGAGGTTGCCCTTCGCGTCGTGCGCGATGCCGTCGCCGCTGCGATGGTCCTCGCTGATCGTGCGCCATTGGTTCGATTTCCACTCGAGCAGATTTCCGCGGAAGAACTCGGCGACGAGGATCGTGCCGTCGTCGAGCAGATCGATGCCGTTGGGATTCGGCATCTGGGGAGAGTGGTCGATGGCGATGGAGACGACGCCCTGCGGCGAAATCCGATAGACGCGACCGAGCGCAGGGATCGTGCGCGCTTGTTCGCTGTCGAGCGGCCAGAACACCCCGGGACTTTGGTGCATGGCGGCGAGATCGCCCATATCCGTTACAAGGATACTTCCGTCGCGGGGATCGATCGCGACGTCGTTGAGGTAGAGCGGCGGTTTGGGGAAGGCGTCGGGGCCGGCGAGGAGGGTTTTCCGGCCGTTGGCGTCGACAGACCAAACCTGATCGAAGTCGGCGGTGATCAAGCGATCGTCGAGAAAAACGAGTCCTTTGGGATCGTGAAAACCGGACGCGAGCACGGTAACCTTGTCGCCATCGACGACGACGATCTGGCCGTCGCCATCGCCCTTTTCGCGCTTCGTGCCCATGAGCGTGACGTGGAGTTTGCCGTTGAAACCCGGCACGACGCTCTCGGGCGTGGCGCCGACGGCGATGGAGCGGAAGGAGATCTCGGCGGACGAGATGGCAGGAACGAGGGCGGACAAGACGAGCAGGCGGAGGAGGGGTGTTTTCATTTTGAACGGGGTTGGGTGAAAAGACGCAGGCGGGAACCGGACGCACGACGCAGGGAAGTGGGCGGAGAGACGGAATATGTCTCGGAATGAAAGACGAGCGGGCGATGGGGAACGAGCGCGATTGCGCGGAGCGACGCGACGGTGTAATCGAGTTCGTATGACGAAGTTGCTTGCGGGGTTCCTGATGTTGTCCGGTTTGAGTGGCGTGATCATGCACGCCGAAGTTCGGCCCGCGCGTTTGGAAGAAACGACTCCGCCTCCTTACACCTTGCCCGATCCGCTGGTGAAGGAAGATGGGCAGCCGGTGCGGGATGTCGAAGCGTGGCGTGCGCGGCGCGTGGAGCTGCTCCAGTTGTTTGCGCGTGAAGTTTACGGGCGCACGCCGAGCGGACGGCCGGACGGGATGCGGGCGGACGTGGTTTCGATCGATCGCGGCGCGATCGATGGCGGCGCGACGCGGAAGGAAGTTCGGATCCGTTTCGGGTCGGATGACCATGCGCCCGGGATGACGGTGCTGATGTATGTGCCGAATCGGAAAGAAGGAGAGAAGGTGCCGGCATTTTTGGGGTTAAACTTTTATGGCAATCACACGGTTCAGCCGGATGTGGGAATCGCGCTTTCGACGGCGTGGATGCCGGAGCGGGCGATCGGCGTGGTAAACCATCGGGCGACGGAGGCGTCGCGAGGAAGTGCGGCGACGCGGTGGCCGGTGCGGGACATTGTGCGGCGGGGTTACGCGGTGGTGACGGTGTATTGCGGCGATCTTTGTCCGGATCGATCCGATGGACTCGCGAGCGGCGTGAATGGCTGGATGACGGGCGTGGGGACCGAGGAGCGAGCGGAGCAGGCGTGGGGTGCGATCGGCGTGTGGGCGTGGGGACTGAGTCGGGTGCTCGATTATCTTGAAACGGATCCGGATGTGGACGCGACGTGCGTGGCGGTGCACGGGCATTCGCGTTTGGGGAAGGCGGCGCTTTGGGCGGCGGCACAGGACGAGAGGTTTGCGCTGGTCGTTTCGAACGAGTCGGGCTGTGGCGGCGCGGCGTTGAGCAAGCGGATCCACGGTGAGACGGTGGCGAAGATCAATGAGCGTTTTCCGCACTGGTTCGCGAAGAACTTTCGCCACTACAACGATCGCGAAGCGGCGCTGCCGGTGGATCAACATCAACTGCTGGCGTTGATTGCGCCGCGTCCGCTGCATGTCGCGAGTGCGGAGGAGGACGACTGGGCGGATCCGCGGGGAGAGTTTCTGGCGGTGAAGGCGGCGGAGCCGGTGTATCGACTCTTTGGATTGAGCGGGCCGGAAACGGCGGACGTGCCGTTATTGCATTCGCCGACGGGCGAGGCGCTGCGCTATCACATTCGGGGCGGGAAGCACGATATCACGGATTACGATTGGTCGGCGTTTCTGGATTTTGCGGATCGCTGGTTGAAGACGTCGCGGTGAGCGGCGGAGCCCCGATTCGCGGTTGGTGCGACGCTCCGATGGCGGGAGGAGCTGCGGCGGATAAGTTGGCGGGACGATGGGAACCGCAGCGTTTTCAACCACGAAGCGACACGCATGGTCACGAATGGCTGACGACGCACTCAGGAGCGCGGCGTGTCAGGAGCAGTAACGAAGGTAAATGATCCGAAATCGACGATGGCTTATTTGCGACAACGACCACGGATTGCGCCGACGGGCCGCGTGACCTTGCGGATTACTCCGGCGCAGCGAGACGAACTGATGCGAAGTCCCCGGACGCCGGCGCCGCTGGGACACGCGTTGCATCGCGCTCCGGTGAAGCGGGGATGGTTGAACCTGCGCGTCGGCCGCGACGATCTCGCGACATTGATCATGGCGGCGGCGGAGCTGCGCGCGAAGGACAAGAAAGGAGAGCGCGTGCTGGCGTCGCTACTCGATTATCTGGAGGAGCTCGAGGAGCGGTTCGTCGATCCTGAGAACGAAAAAGGCGGCGCCGGAGCGCCGCCGGAGGCGGGAGACTGAGACGTTATTTTTTGGACGGGGTCTTGAACTCGATTTTTTCGTAACCCTCGGCTTCGAGGATCACGCGATCTTCGGCCGCGAGGTCGTCGATGGTCCACGATTCTCCGGCGGCAAGCTCACGAACCGGGAGTTTGATCGTGTTGGCGCGATTGTGGGAAGTGACGCTCCAAACGATCGTGCCGCGGACGGAGAGGTTTTGTTTCGATGTGTTCGTGAGGGTCAGCGCGTAAGGGCCGCCGTTTTCGCCTGGCGTTCCGCGGGCGAACGTCCCGCTCAACGGAAGCTGGGGAGCGGATTTTTCGGAGAGTGGTTGAAGATCGGATCCGTTGGCGAATGTGGTCGCCGAAGCGAGGAGCAGGGCGACGGTCAAAGAAGCGACAAGCGCGAGCACGCGTGAGCGAAGGAGGTATTGTTTCATGGTGAGGTGGCTGCTCCTTAACAATGGGATTGGCCGCCCAGCCGGCAAGACGTGAATGTTTGGCGATGCGGCGGCGCGGGTGCCACGCGGTTGCGATCACGGAGTGCGCGGGGCGCGCGCAACTTCGACGTCGTGGGCGACTTCGTCGCGGATGAGCGCCCAATGGAAGAGGTTGTCGGGGTTGGCCTCGAAGAAGTTGTGGTTGTAGTGGGTGAGCGGCATGTCGCGGTAGAGCGGGCGGGTGACTTTCACGAGATCGTCCCAGTGGGCGACAGCGCGCTCGAGGTGCGCGATGGCGGTTTGCTGGAGGGCGGTGTCACCGGAAAGTCGATACTGCTGGAGGGCGACGGCGCCGCGCAGTTTTTCGGCGAGGTGAAGACCGAGGTGAGACCAGGCTTGAACGTCGGCGACCTCGTAGCGGAGGGTGGCGTTGCCGGTCGTGTCGATGGGGGTGACCAAACGAAGCGCTTCGCGGCAATCGCGCTCGAGTTGGTGGGCGAGGACGGGCGGGGTGATCCGATCGGCGCCGAACGCGCCGTCACGCGAAAGCGTGTCGACGTAGTCTTTTACGGATACGTAGTCGGGATCGAGCGTGGGCTGGTTGATCAGCGCGTCGACGCCGATGTAGCGGGTGTAGTCGCCCTGGAGCGCGAGGAAGCCCTCGCCATAGAGCGTGAAATCCCAGCGGGTGTCGTAGAGCGAGTTGAGGCGGAGCTGCGTGGAGGAAGCGAGCGAGTAGGCGGCGAGGAGGTTGTTGCCTTTGTCGCCGTAGCGGCGGTTGAACTCGGCCTGGAAAACGGCGTCGGGCGTCTCGGGATTATAGAGGAGGCGGCCCCAAAGTTTGTAGAAGAGCCATTGACGTTCGAAGGCCCACGTCCAATCGACGGGATCCTTCGTGGCGGTGAAGTAGTCGAGTGCGGGGATGTAGCATTCGGAGCCGATGAAGTAACCGCCGACGTAATCCTGGACGCCGTTGAGGGCGATGTGTTGGCGGATGAAATGGGGCACGCCCCAGCGGAGCGCGAAGAAGTCTTCGTTGCGCGCCATCCAGGTAACTTTGTAGTTCGTCGGCGCGGGGTCGAAGTAGGTCGAGCCGAGTTTGCCCCCGTGAACTTTCACGAGTCTCGGCGTTGAGTAGGCGTGGGACCAGTTGAACTTCATTTCGGTCCAGATCGGGCCGGAGAAGGTGTTGCCCAGTCGCTCCATCGCGGCGCGGGTGACTTGCTCGACGTCGCCGCTGACGCCGGGAGCGGAAGAGGTGCCGGAGGAGAAGGGCACGCGATGGATGAGTTTGACGGGGCGCTTGCGGTTGGCGTCGAGCGCTCCTGCGACGATGACGTCGTCCATCCATTTCTGGCGTTCGAAGGGCGTCATGCCCGCCATGCCCTCGCCGTGAGAAAGCCCGATGCCGTCGAGGTCGGGGTATTCTTCGAACATCTGCGTCACGCTCTCGCGGATGTAACGCCGGACGATTTCAGAGGTGTCGCCCTCGACGTAGTAGTGCGGGTAGAAATTTCGTTTTGCGACCTCGTGGGCTTCGGCGAATTCGCGGCTGACGAAAATGCTCCAGTGGACGATGTAGGTGTCGAGGCCGCGCTCCTTCGCGAGCCGGAAGATGCCGCGGTAGAGCTGGCGCCATTCTTCCTGCTCGGCATCGGACCAAGGGCTGGCTTCGGGGAAATTCTTGGGACGCACCATGAACGTGAACGGGTGCATGTTCCAAAGACTGATTACGTTGAAGCGGTTTTCGGCCATCATGTCGAAGAACGCCTCCCAGTATTTGAGGTCGCGCGCGGTGGGAATGTGTTGATCGAGCGCGGAGCTCGGTCGGTAGGTTTCCCAAGGCAGATTGTATTTGATGCCGCGGAATTCGAGGTGCGGTTGATCGGAGGCGGGTTTGACGTCGGCGAGTGCGGTGCCGTTGCGGAGCGTTTCGGCCAGAGCGAGAGCGCCGTAGATCAGGCCGCGCGTGTCGCCCCCGTAAACGGTGATGACTTTGCCTTCGGGAATGATGGAAAACGCCTCGGGGCCGAGCCGGTGCGAGTTGATCGCGAGGCTGATCAGCGTGTCGTAGCCGGTGGGTTGCTGGCTGACGGTGTGCGATTGCTGTTCGAGGGCTGTGGCGATGCGGCGGGCGGCGTAGTTCGCTTGTGGCGTGTCGTCGTGAACGAGTCGGACCGTGGATGAATAGGCGAAGGGGAGGAAGACGCAGGCGAGCAGGGGGAACAGCAGTTTTTTCATGAACGGAAAGACTGACGCGCGGCGAGCGCGGGGGTTGTGAGGGCGAAGCGGCGCGGGGAAGGTGTGAACTCTCCGGGGGATTGCTGCGAGGAACGCGCAATCTCCGGGCGGGGACGCGCCTGATGGCGCCGTGGAGCGCGGTGAGTAGTGTGCGCGGTCATGAATCTTAAACGTTTCCCTCTTCTTGTAATTGCCGCAGCGCTGCTCGGCCTGGCTACCTTCACTTCCGGGTGTCGCACCATGGAAGGCGCGGGTGAAGACATCGAACGCGCGGGCGAGAAAATTCAGGAAAACGCGCGCTAAACGGCGCGAGTTTGCATTTGCGACGTCCGCGGAGCGATCCGCGGACGTTTTTCTTTCCGGCGGGGTGATGAAGCGCGATCGCGGGACAATACGCGAGAGCCGGAGCGAGCGATTCACGTTCAAGCTGAACGAGGCGTCGCGGCGTAGAGCGCTTCGACGGAGTCGCGCAGGAGCACGATGAACGTGAAGACGCCGAGGGCGGTGCCGAAAGGGAAGGCGAGGCAGTTCACGCCGGCGACCACGAGCGAGAAGACGCGTCCGCGGCGTTGTTGAATCATGAATCCGGATACGAGGTTGGCGACGCCGTTGGCGACGACGATCACGCCCATCCCGAAGTAGAACCATTTGAAGAGGGCGAGAAACTGGTCGGGTGGCGGAGCGGAGTTGGATTGCTGCCACGCTTCTGGATTCGAGAAGACGGACTCCATGATGAACCAATGCAGCCCGAGGAAGGCGAGGCCCACGAGTGCGAGGCCGGCGAGAACGAAATGAAAGATCGCCAGCAGTTTCAGGTGTTGGGCGTCGACTCTGCTCGAGTCGAGAGGAACAGGGGGTGGGGTAGGCATCGGAGGGGAAACAAGAAAGGGGCGGGAAGAGCGCTAAACGTGGCCATGGGGGACTTCAACTCTCGGCAGAGAGACACGTGCGTCCCGGCCGGCGCCGTTTTCGAAAAGAGCTGTCCGGATCGCGGTGGACGGTTCGTCGAATGGGTGAGCGGCGATTTACTGCCGCGAAACTCAACCTCAATCCCTCCACATCATGGCTACCGTCAGCACCTATCTGAACTTTTCGCGCACGACCGAGCAGGCGTTCGCATTCTACAAATCGGTTTTCAAAACGGATTACATGGGACCGATCGCGCGCTTTGGGCAGATGCCTGCGGGCGAGGGATGTCCGGCGGTGCCGGACGCGGACAAGAATCTCGTCCTGCACATGGCGCTGCCGATTCTGGGCGGGCATGTGTTGATGGGGTCGGATTGCCCGGACGCGATGGGCCAGCCGTTCACGCCGGGGAACAATGTTTATATCAATCTGCAGCCCGATACGCGGGCGGAGGCGGACCGGCTTTTCAATGAGCTGTCGGCGGGAGGCCAAGTTGAGATGCCGATGCAGGATATGTTTTGGGGCGATTATTTCGGATCGTTCACGGATCGTTTTGGCACGCGGTGGATGGTGAATTGTTCGAGCAAGCTTTGAAGTTGGCAGAGGCGCGCCGCGCTCGTGATTCGCGAGTGGCGATGGGGTTTTATGGCCGAGGAGCGGCGCGCCCTCGCATCGAATGAGCGCGGGTCACGACCATGCGGACGCGCTGGGAAACGATCGGATCGGGGAAACGCGCAGGGATGAAACGGAGAGGGGTGAGCGCTCTGCTTTGGACGAAACGATGCGGCTTTGGCGCAATGGTCGCATGCGAACGTCGCGTGAAGGTCGGGATTCGTTACCGCAGGTTGGAGGCAAGGGTGCGAAGATTGGAACGAATGTGCGGCATCGCTCTTGGGCGCGAGCGCGGGCGAAAGAAATCGCGACGTGGGTTCGGTTGTTGGAGAAAGCGACGCAAGCCTATCGCCGTGCGTGCCGGCGATTGTTGTCCAAGGCGGATCTGCGGAAGGCGGAGGAAATCGCGGGCCGCGTGAAGTTCGAGCTGCAGCGGGAGAATCTACTTCGCGGCAACAAAGCGGAGAGTTGGGACGAAGGCAGGCGGGTGGCGCGCAAGCGGATCGAGCGGGAGTTTGGGCGTTCGTTGCGCGGGTATCGTCGGTGGAAAACGCTCGTTCGCGAGTATCGACGGGAGCGCGCGAGGCTGATTCGAGCGATTTCGCCTCGGCTTACGGGATCGGAGCTCCACGTGGATTTTGGGACGGTGGCGCCGCCGGATTCGGGGGACACGCGGGTGTTCTTGGCGCCGTTCACGGTGTTCGATGTGAGTCGCGAAGACGCGTCGGCGATCGTGGAAGATCGGTCGCTCGTGGTCCCGAGCATCGGACACATCGTCAACAACGTGGCGTATCGGCAGGAGGATGACGGGCCGATTGCGACGGATTTTTATGGGATAAATTGGTCGGGGCGCTTGTTCAGTTCGGCGGCGTGCGGCGTTAATTTTACCACGCCGCGTCCGGGACGTTTGCGGATCGGCGCGGCGTTGCGGTGCTTTCACAGTCGGATCAGTTGCGCGCTGCGGGATCGGTTTGGGATTTCGGAGGCGGAGCTGAGCATTGAGGTGCGTTTGATCATCGCGGTGATTCAGCCGAATCGGACGATCAAGCTGCGGAAAACCATTCTGCAAGACGGGCTGACGTCCTTCGGGTCGGACTTGTCCCATGTGCTGCCGGAACTCGATGCGGACGGGGTGCACGTGATCGAAGCGACGACGGATGACAACTATGCGGCCGATGCGGGCGTGCAGATTCTCGCGGGCTGCGAGGTGTTTGTGTTGAGCGAGATCGATGACATGCGCGCGTATGTGGATGCGCTGCTGTGGTGGCGATTGGAGAAGCTGACCGTCGAGGTGGTGTGAGGCGCGCGGAGCGTCGAGGGCAAGCTGCTGTTGGGGCGGAAGCAAAAATGGCGACGTGACTCGACGAGGCGGCGTTTCGCGGAGACGCTGCACGCATGTCCGAATCTCTCCTCGCGCGCGATGCGTCCGACCAGCCACAAGCGACATCGGGAGGGTGGCGATTGGATGACTCGTATGCGACGTTGCCGGAGCTGTTTTATTCGGCGGTGGAGCCGACGCCGGTGCGAGCGCCGCGTCTGGTGGTGTTCAATCGTCGACTGGCCGAAGAGCTGGGCCTGGAGACGGCGGGATTGGACGGCGAGCGAGGTGCGGAAATTTTCTCGGGCAATCGGCTGCCGCCGGGAGCGAAGCCGATGGCGCAAGCTTACGCGGGGCATCAGTTCGGGCATTTTACGGGGTTGGGGGATGGCCGGGCGATTTTGTTGGGCGAACAAATTACGCCGAGAGCGGAGCGTTTCGATCTTCAGTTGAAAGGATCGGGACCGACGCCGTATTCACGACGTGGAGACGGACGAGCGGCACTGGGGCCAATGTTGCGCGAGTATATTATCAGCGAGGCGATGCAGGCGTTGGGAATTCCCACGACGCGCAGCCTGGCGGTGGTGGCGACGGGCGAGCCGGTTTATCGCGAGACGCAGTTGCCGGGAGCGGTGCTCACGCGCGTGGCGGCGAGTCACATCCGGGTGGGAACGTTTCAATGGGCGGCGGCGGCCGGGGATGAAACGGCGGTGCGGGCGCTCGTCGATTATACGATTCGGCGGCATTTTCCGCACTTGGCGGACGCGGAGAATCGCGCGCTGGCGTTGTTGAACGCGGTGATCGAGAGGCAGGCGCGGTTGATCGCGCAGTGGATGCTCGTGGGCTTCATCCACGGCGTGATGAACACGGACAACATGGCGATCTCGGGTGAGACGATCGATTATGGGCCGTGCGCGTTCATGGATGCTTACGATCCGGATACGGTGTTCAGCTCGATCGACCGCCATGGGCGCTACGCGTATGGAAATCAACCGGCGATCGCGCAGTGGAATCTCGCACGGTTGGCGGAGACGTTGCTGCCGCTGATCGATGTTGAAGAAAAGCGGGCGGTGGAGCGCGCGACGGAATCGCTGGGCGGTTTTCTAGAACAGTATCGCGAGCACTGGTTGAACGGGATGCGCCGGAAGCTGGGGCTGTTTGGCGCGGAAGAGGAGGATGAAGCATTGATCGAATCGCTTCTGGGTTGGATGCAAAAAACGAAGGCGGATTTCACGAACACCTTCGCGGAGATGGAGGAGGAGCTTCCGGCGGAGTGTGCGCGACGCGGAGACGACGAGTTCATGCGATGGCATGCGCGCTGGCGTGAGCGGCGGCAGCGGCAGGAACCGTCGACAGAGGACGCGGAGCGGTTGCGGCGGGAGAGTTGTCCCGCGTTTATTCCGCGCAATCATCTGGTCGAGGCGGCGCTGGCGGAGGCGGAGCGAGGGAATTTGAGCGCGACGGAGCGGCTGCTCGACGTGTTGTCGAAACCGTATGATCACGCGCGCAACGCGCCGGAGTATCGTCAACCGGCGGGCGAAAGCGGCGCGGGATATCGCACGTTTTGCGGCACGTGAAAAGCGGCGGTCGGCACGTCTACGCCGCGCGCCGCCTGTGCCGACGGAGCAACACCAGCGCGGCGAGCAGCGCTGCGGCGCCAGCTCCATACGTCGATGGTTCAGGAATCGGGCGGAGCGAATACAGGTCGGTCACAACGTAACCGGCGTAGAGAGAATCGGGACCGCCGTAAGCATTGCCGATGAGCACGCGGCCATCGTGAGAGAGATCGAAGACATCTTCGAGCCGCCACAAAGGAGGCAGGTTGACGAGGGCGGAGAGCGGGAAGGCGCCGGCATTCTGGCTCCATACGGCGGCCTGCGTAAATTCCGGTGACGGCGACCAGGTGCCGCCCGCGATGGTGCCGTCGAGATTCAGGGCCTCGGCGAAAAATCCGGGCGTGTCGGGACTCCATGGATCATGGACGCCGCTTGCGTTGACAATGATCTCGCGACGGAGGTCGAGGCTATAGGCAGCGAATGCGGTTCCATCGCCGCTGATCGCGCTGATGCTGCCGACGTTGTAGGGATCGGTAGGATCAGTCACGACGCCGTTTTTAAACTTAAACGACACGTTTGCGCCGGTGGGGAAAATGTTGCCCACGACCGCGCCGTCTTCGGTGATGCCCTCGAGCCAGGTCGAACCTTTGGCGGGAAGGGGGATGAAGGTAAGGGTGCCTTGAGACCAAACGAAAGCGTGGGGCTCTCCGTTTTCGTGGAGGGCGCCGGCGATCAGGTTGGAGTGCGCTCCGATCAACACCGGACGATCCGGAAATGGCAGATTCTCGAGCAGCGTGGTGGCGCCGTTGTCCCAACGCGCGACCGAGCGGTTGACGGTGTCGCGTCCGACGATCACGGAGCCGTCCCCGTTGATGTCGGTCGGGACGAACGGCAACCAGTCGTAGACGCCGGCTTTTACGGAATAGCGGAAACCTTGGTTATTGGTGGTGCCGACGACGTAGCGGCCATCGGCGGAGACGGCGGTGAGTTGTTCGCCGACGATTTGGAGTTTGGGCGCGGCGACAGCGATGCCGGCAAGGGCGAAAGCTGCGAGGGGAAGAAAGCGTTTCATGGCCGGAAGGTAGTCCCGCGCGGCGGAGCGCGAAATCCGGCCTGAATCCTAGTGGGGTTACGGCGTGGGTCCCGATCGGCTTCCGGCTGAGTGCAGAAGCGAATTTCTGCGGATGGGCGAAACGGTAGTCGACCGATGTGCGGTGCGCGATGGCGGAAGCGCGTGTGGCCTCAAGCCATGGCGGCGCGGGCGAGCAATGCTTTGAGTTGGGCGATATCGGTCAGCGTGGTCTTGGCGATGAAACCGCGGGCGTGGGTGAAGTGGACGCCGGGGGCGCTGGCGAGGCGGGTGAAGTCGACGCGAGGGTTGTCGCGGTAGCGTTCGAGGCCGTAGCCGGAACTGCGGCGATCGGGGCTGACGATGGCGACGATTTCGTTTTCGAGCCCACGGCTGCGGATGAAGCGATCGAGACCGAACGAAGGTTCTTCGGGCAGCGGATCGGTGCGTGGGAGGAAGAGGATTTGGGCGGGTTGTCCGGCGAGATCGAGAGACCAGATTTCGGTGTGTTGCGCGAGAAAGGCGAGGCGGGTGCGGAGAGACGTGATGTAGGCGACGAGGTCCGCGCCGATGAGACGCATCATTTCCCAAAGTGGCTGGCCGGGCTCGTGGCGCGCAGAGAGCGAGAACTGTTTGAGGAGCGTGGCGGCGACGGGAGAGTTGAGGCGCGCGAGGGTGTCGGGCGTGGTGCCGAGCCAGGTGGCGGTTTCGATCGGGCCGCGGGTGTCGAAACGCTCCGTGGTTTCGAGCCAGTCGCAGAACTGGCGCGCGTCGTCGTAGAGCCCGAGATGCTGCAAGGCGAGCGAGAGCGCGCAGGTCGGCGGGTGGTCCTTGGGGAGTTGGTGATGATCGAAGTTGTTGAGGTCGGGCTCGTGACGGTGACCGACGTCGACGACGCAGACGGACGCGTCGGCGAGTTCGGCCGGGGTCGGTTCGCGGCGCACGACGGGCACCGGATGGCGCGCGAGCAAAACGCTGCAGGCGAGAAACTCGTCGGTGTGCGCACCACCGGGATGCGTGAGAAGGGCATGGAAGGGAGTCATGAAGCGGTCACGCTGAGGTCTGCGGATGAAAAGGGAAGAGCGGCGAGCGAAGGAGAGCGACGGGATCGGTGTTGCGCGTGGTGAAAAGACGGAAACGTTGGGTCATGCCGTCACGTGAAACGAAGAAGCCTCACCATCCGACGGAGCGGCAGCAGAAGAATCAGTTGCTGCTGCGGCCGACGTTCAAGCAGCCGCATGGGCGGCACTCGCCGGCGGGCCATGCGACGAGAATCAATGCGTTCGTGAACTCGATGGGGCGCCGCAATCAGGCGAAGCGCGACTCGCGTTGAGGTTTGATTCCGCCGCACGTGGACGGCGGACGAAAGCGGTGTCTGGTTAACCGGTGTAACTGGCGGTCAACTTGTGGTTGAGGCGCAGCGGAGTTGGGTGGGCGCGTCCAGCGGCTGCCCCTCGTATCGACGATTCCACTACCCCGCATGCAAGCTTTTCGGACTGGTTTTCCGGGAGGAAACTCCCGTGCAAACGACCGAGCCCAGGCGCCGTGGTGGGGCGTTGGTTTCCCGTTTCATCACAACCCCCGACCCGATCATGACCTGGAACCTTGCTCGATCCACCCCCGCCGCCGCCGGCCGTAGGTGTCCTCGCCGGACTGACTGGCTGCTCGCTACGCCGTTTGGCGTGATTGTTCTCATTGCGCTCGCATTCTTCTCCGCCCCGCGAAGTGCGCAGGGTGCGGAGGCGAGTCTGTTGTCGCACGGGGATTTCGAGCCGGATCTAGCGACGACCGTCGTGGAGATGCCGAACACCTATGTCGTGGGCACGCATGCGACGGGCATCTGGAGCACGCGGCTCGGCACCGGTTCGCAGCAGGTCGCGTATCAGGACGACGGCGCGGCAAATCATTTTGTGTCGGTGGGCACATCAGTGAATCAGCCGGGAATCTTTCAGGTGGTGCCGTGGCCGGGCCACGGCACTGCGCAGCTCAGCTATACTTACAGCGGGCCGCGCGCTATTGTGCGCATCTTCGGCGCCGAAACGGGTGACACCATTGCCAAGTTCAGCGGGGAGAACTCGCTGACGCTGATCCAGCAGATCGACAATCCGGCCGCGACCGAGTGGACGACCGTGACGCATGAGGTGGAGCTGAGCGGCGTTTATGATTATCTCGTGGTGCGTTTTGGAACGGCGGGCATGGCCGCGAGCCTCTACGATGATATCTTCATGACAGTCCCCGTTCCGGCGCCCGACACCGCGCCAGTGATCGTGACGGAATCCCTGCCCGCGACTCAAGTCGGCGCTGCGTATGTGGCGACGTTGGAGGCTGAAGGTGGCAATGGCGCACTCACCTGGAGTGTGGTGGCGGGAACGTTGCCGGCGGGTCTGTCGCTTTCTGAAGACGGCTTCATCTCTGGCGTGCCGACAACGGCCGGAATGTCGAGCTTCACGGTTCGCGTGGTGGATGGGGACGACAACGTCGGCGAGGCGGATTCGAGCACGCAGGAGTATTCGTTGTTGGTAAACGTCCCGGTGCCGCCGGCGGCGAGTTTGGTGGTGACCCGGACCAGCGGTGTGGCGCCGCTCGCGGTGAGTTTCGATGCAACAGGTTCAACGAGCCTGCTGACCTCCCGGCCATTTCACGATCTCCACTATCATTGGGATTATGGCGATCCGGATAGCGGGGCATGGTCGACGTCGCGCAAGAGCAAGAACGAGGATTTGGGAGCCATCGGTGGCCACGTTTACGAAACGCCGGGCGTGTATACGGCGACGTTGACGGTGACCGATTCGTCGGGGGCTTCGAGTCAGGCCACGGTGGAAATCACGGTCGAGGATCCGGATGTCGTGTTTGCGGGGACGAACACGATCTGCATTTCGACGGATGGCGATTTTACGGGTGCTCCGGCGGGATCGTTGCACGTGGCAAGTGATAGCTGGGCAACGATTGCGTCGTCGCTTGGCACGGGGAAACGCGTGTTGCTGAAGCGCGGAAACACGTGGGTGTCCGACGGCACTCGCATCACGATGAACTTCGCCGGGCCGGGTATCCTTGGTGCGTTTGGCACGGGCCCGAAACCCATCATCACGTTCGCAGCCGACGGGACGGGCTGGACGTTCTTCATGGGCAACGGCAACACGCCCTATCAGTTCGGCGATTTCCGTTTCATGGATTTCGAGATCCAGGGCCGCGGTTTCAACTACTCGGGATTCCATGCGGAAGGTGCGTTCAACAACCTCACGATTCTCCGCGTGGATGCCTCGGAAATGGGAGTGTTTCTCAATCTCTCTCCGCCCATCCTTCGCTACTACAACAACGACAATCGTCCCGGACACCAGCTGTGGGAGGGCGTTGCCGTGGTTGAAACGAAGTATGAAAAGGTCGTTGGCGACGGTGGCGAATTTAATGGTCGTCACATCGCCTACGCCGGCATGGCGCGCTCCCTTTTCATGGGTAACATTTGGAATAATGCCGAGCGGGGTGAACACATCCTGCGCGTGCCGTTTGCGCAGCGCTTCATTGTCGCGCACAACGAACTCACGAACGCGCGTCTCACGAAGCATCTGATCAAGATGCACGGCGGCGCCACGGAGGACGTGCCCGGCCAGTGGGTGCCGCCCGGTGAAAACCAGACCAAGTTTGTCACGATCTCGGACAACTATTTCTCCTCCCGCTTGGGCGATTGGCTCGTTTCCGTCGGCCCGCAAAACGCCACTAGCGCGGAAGTCACCCAAGACATTATTGTCGAACGCAACGAGGCCGTCTTCGGAGACGACAACAACATCGCTTTCCACATGGCGGCGTCATCGACGACGGTGCGTAACAACACGGTCATCATGACGGGTGCGTCCGGAAGCGGCACCATCGTGATGTTTGATCGACGCGGAATCGAACCGGTGCCGACGGACAATTACGCTTACAACAACAGCGGCTACAGCGGAAACACACAGTCCTTCACCTTGGCCAGCGTGGTGGCGAGTGCGGTCAATACGACGGTCCGCAACAACTTCGGCCGCGCGCTGGGTTCCAGTAAGACGCTGATCAGCGGTGGTGGCACGAATCTGGTGCAGTCGAACAATGTGATCACCGACACGCCCGGCTGGGTGGTCGCAGATCCGACAACGGCGCATCATTTCGATCTGGTGAGCGGCAGCGAAGCGATTGGGGCGGGTTATCCGGTATCGTTGCTCGCTGACTTTGAAGGCCAACCGCGTTGGCCGAGCGGCGGGATCTCTCTGGGTGCGTTCGAGTCTCCTCCGACTACGCCGGATGTTGCGCCGACGATCGTTACGACCGCGCTTCGGGGCGGCGCTTATGGCGAACCCTATTGGGTGACGCTCGAAGGCGAGGGCGGCAATAGCCGCCTCTACTGGGCGCTTGCTTCCGGGAATTTGCCGGAGGGTTTGGAACTTCGCTCTAACGGCCAGATCGTCGGCAAGCCGACCGCGAGTGGTTCGTTCACGTTCACGGTGAGCCTCGATGATTCGGATGGCGCGATCGGCGGCAGTGATGCGGCGGAAAGAACGTTCACGTTGGAAATTGGGGCGGAGCCGAACTCGGTGCCACGGATCACGGCAGCGAACGTGCCGGCTGCCATTGTGGGCGAAAGCTATTCTCGGGCTTTGACCGCGGTTGACGGCAATGGCGCGCTGACGTGGACGCTGACCTCAGGCGCATTGCCCGCCGGCTTCAACCTGTCTTCAGAAGGCGTCATTTCCGGCACGGCGACCGTGACGGGAGAATACGAGTTTACGGTGAGCGTCGCGGATAGCGACGACGTGCTCGGCGCTGCGGACGAGGACACCATTACGTATACCTTGGTGGTTAACCCGTCTGGTTCGGTGACCGGCTATCAAGGGGCGACCTTCTACAATCAAAGCTTCGCCGCTCAAGCGGGTCAGTTTGAAGCGACGTTCGACGTGTATGTCCCGACCAAGCCGATCAACGCGCCCATTGGTCTCTCGTTTGGACCTGCAAGTTCATACGCTCAGATGGCGGCGATCGTGAGCTTCTCGGCGGACGGCTATCTCAATGCCCGCGATGGCGGAGCCTACACCTACACGGCTCCCGCGATTTATTACGAAGCGGGCATGAAGCTCGGGTATCGTTTGGTGGTGAATATTTCCGCCAAGAAATACTCGGTGTATGTCTCCGTCGATGGAGGTGAGGAGCAACTCCTGGCGGACAACTTCAACTTCCGCACCGAGCAGGCGTCGGTCGCGGCGCTCAACAACCTCTCGGTTAAAGTGGATGCGCCCGTTGGCGGTTGGATCTCGGTGACGAACTTCGCGGTGACGCCGATCGGTGAACCGAGCGTCCCGGTGACCGGCGTTTCGGTGGCGCCGTCGAGTGCATCGTTGGAGATCGGCGAAACCGCTGCGTTGACTGCGACGGTGGCGCCGGCGAATGCGACCAACCAAGTGATCTCCTGGTCGAGCAGCGCTCCGACGGTGGCGTCCGTCGACCAGAACGGTCTCGTGACGGCGATCAGTGCGGGTTCTGCGACGATTACCGCAACGACGTTGGAGGGGAACTTCACGGCGAGCAGCACGGTGACCGTGGTCGGAACGTCGGGTGAGCTGTCCGTGATGATTTTTGCGGACGCGGGGGTGCACGATTTCGGCGGTGTGACTGGTGCACTGGATACGGAGATTTTCCGCTCCGGCACGGCGAGCTGGCGCATCACTTACAACGCCGATTCGGCGACGTCGGCGTTCAATCCACAGGGAGCGACGCTGAAAATGTCCGACCTGACGCCGTATGCGAATAGCGGATACTTCGAGTTCTGGTATCGTTCCTCGAAGGCCGGCACCATGTGTTTTCAAGTGATGGATGGAGGCGCCGTCCCTGTTAATACGACGATTTTCCAAGCCGACCGCGTATTGGAAGCGACAACGGAGTGGACGCGCGTCGAGATTCCGTTCACGGGCTGGACGCAGGCGCCGTCGACGACGGCGAGCTGGAAGCTGATGCTTCGCGGCTGGATCGGGATGAACGGCGCGACTGTGCATTATGACGACATCCGTTTTGTTGGCACGACGCCTTCTGCGGTGGCTGTTACAGGGGTGAGCGTAGCTCCGGAGACGCTTGCACTCGAGGTGGGCGAGTCGTCGGCGTTGACTGTGACCGTGGCACCTTTGAACGCCACGAATACCCTGGTGAACTGGACGACCAGCGACGCGGCCGTCGCGACGGTGAGCAGTTCCGGTGTGGTCACCGCGGTGGCCGAAGGCTCTGCGACGATCACGGCCACAACGGAGGATGGTGGCTTCACCGCGACCAGTGCGGTGACGGTGACTGCGGCCGAGGAGCCTGGCATTGAAGTGTCGATTTATTCCGATGCGGCCACGGCTGACGTCGGAGTTCCTTCAGTTGGCGCGTCCGACACGACCATCTTCCGTTCAGGCACCGCCAGCTGGCGCATCACTTACGCGGACGATTGGAGTGTCTCGATTTTCCATCCGCAAGGAGCGGAGTCGTCGATGGCCGACCTGACCCCGTATGCGAACAGCGGATACTTCGAATTCTGGTATCGTTCGTCCAAAGCCGGCACCGTTCAGTTGCGGGTGTTGGATGCCGGCGCGGCTAACGCCAATCTCTTCCAGGCGGACATACCGCTGGTAGCAACCGAGGTTTGGACACGCGTCGAGGTTCCGTTCACCGGCTGGACCCAAGCGCCTTCCAGCTCGGCGAACTGGCGACTGATGCTGCGTGGCTGGGGCGGCATCGGCGGCGGCACGGTGCACTACGACGACATCAAATTTATTGGCGACGAACCCGTGGCTGCTCCGGTCACCGGGGTGAGTGTCGCTCCGAGCACACTCGAGCTTGAAGTCGGACAATCGTCGACCTTGACGGCCACCGTAGCGCCGGCGAACGCGGCCAATCCCGCGGTGAGCTGGACGACCAGCAACGCGGCGGTCGCAACGGTCAGCAGTTCCGGTCTGGTGACCGCGATTGGCGCGGGATCCGCGACCATCACGGCAACGACGGAGGACGGCGGTTTTACCGCGACGAGCACCGTCACCGTTTCCGCCGCTCAGGCGAATGAGCTGGAACTCACGATCTTCTCGGATGCGGGCACGCATGCCTATGGTGGCGTGACCGGCGCGCTGGACACGGAGATCCGCCGTTCGGGCAACGCCAGCTGGCGCATCACCTACGCGGATGATTGGTCGACCTCGGCCTTCAATCCGCTCGGCGCGACCGCAAGTCCGGCGGACCTCACGCCGTATGCGAACAGCGGATACTTCGAGTTCTGGTATCGCTCGAGCAAAGCGGGAACGATCCGCTTCCAAGTCTTGGACGTCGGAGCGGTTAACGCCGCTCTCTTCACCGTCGATCGCGCGGTGGCTGCGACGACGGAGTGGACGCGAATCGAGATTCCGTTCACGGGCTGGGCTCAGGCGCCATCGTCCGTTACCAACTGGCGTCTGATGCTGCGTGGTTATGGTGGGATGACGGGTGCGACGGTGCACTATGATGACATCCGCTTTGTGGTTCCGAGCGCATCCGGCGAAGTGCCGGCTCTCGGGGTGAGTGTGTCTCCTTCCGTTACCTCCTTGGAAGTGGGGCAGACCCAGCAGCTCGTCGCAACCGTGGCTCCGCCCAATGCGACGAACCAGGATGTCTCGTGGGAATCGGACAATCCATCCGTGGCAACGGTCAGTGAATCGGGCCTGGTGACGGCGGTTGCCGTCGGCACCGCGACCGTCACCGTGACCACGGACGACGGTGGACACACGGCGCAGTCAACGATCACGGTTGTTGCTGCGGAACCAGGACGGCATCCGTTCCTCTTCTTCTCCGCGAAGGACATCCCGACGATTCGGGCGCGCATGGATGGGCCGGAAGTCGCGGATCGTCGCACGCGCTTGATCAATCGGGCGAATGCACTGTTGAGTGCGTCTCCGTCGACGGACTCCCGCACGATGCAGGGCAACAGCGGCATACTGGCGTTTGCTTACATCGTGACCGGCAACGAGGCCTACGCGCAGCGCGCGATTCAGGAAGCTCTCGCCACGGCCGACCTGCCGACGTGGATCACTGGGCACGACTTCAACCGCGGTGCAGACCTCGTGTCGTCGGAGCGCTCGCTCGGCACGGCGCTAGTCTACGACTGGTGCTACGATGTGATGACGCCCGAACAGCGGTCGACCCTGCGGAATGCGCTCCTCGAGAAGGGCATTGCCCAATACAACCTGACCGTTGATCCGACGCTGAGCCCGAACTGGTATACGTTCGATCCGGTGAACAACTGGCGCGGCGTGTGCCATGGTGGCAACGCGGTTGCAGCGCTGGTGTTGTATTACGAATCCGAAGAAGCGCGTCGCGCAGCGGATCTCGCGCGCCAGCATCTGCCCCCGACCCTTCGTTCGTTGGTCCTCGAGGACAGCGGCGGCCATGAGGGCAACACGTATAACAACTACGGCGTCGAATACGCCCTGAAGGGTGCGATGGCGATGCAGCGCTTCTACGGCGGCTATGAGGAGCTGCTGGAGGAATTTGCGGTGCAGAAACTCGGCAACTACTGGTCGGTTTACCTCTTCGGACCCGATCACCGCTTCGCCAATATCAGCCGCCACAACTACGACTGGGCGGCCGGGCTCTACTCGGCTGGTGGCGGCGTGGAAGGTGGACCTTCGAGCCAGCGCTCAACGCTGGTGGATTCGCTCGTGCCAGGAGGCGATCAATTGATGCGGTGGGCGGCCGACAATGGCAGCCAGCGCTTCTACTGGAATGCCGCGAGCCCGTTCTACTTCCTCTGGCGCCGCATCGGAGCTCCGACGACCTTCCAGCAGCCGAAGCCGGCTTTGCAGGACGCGGTGCTCTTCCGCGGCGCGGGACATGGTATCTTCCAGTCGGATACGCTGTGGATGGCGTATAGCGGCGGCGCGACGCACAATCGGGGAGACGGCGGTGCCTTCGTGCTCGTCGCGAAAGAGGGCGGAAATTGGGAGCGGCTCATTCATCTCGAGCCGTCGCTCAACTTCTTCGAAAGCGAGAACCAGTCCACCTATTTGATCAACGGCGTTGGTCAGCGCCGAGGTTTGGATACGCTCATCAACCGCGCGCAATATCAGCGCTTCGGCTCGGGCGACGGCTTCCACTATGCGGCTTCCAACATCAAGCCGCTCTACGCGAACACCGCGCTGACCAAGCTCACGCGCCACGTCGTGATGGTGCGCGGCAAATATGTGGTGTTGCTCGACGATCTCGCCGGCTCGGAGTCGCTCAACTTCGAGGCGCGGTTCCAGACGGCCGCGACGAACACGATCACGGTCAACACCGAAGGTGGCAAAGTCGTTGGCCAGAACCTCGACCTGCATATCGTTTCGAGCGGATTCGATCCGTTCACGACGGGCCAAGGGCAGGGTGCGAGCGCCGCGGTGCGTCACTTGCGCTTCTCGCGGCAAGCGGAAGAGGCGGCGTTGTTGACGGTGCTGTATCCCACGGCCAGAGGCGGTTCGGCCCCGACGGTGCAAGTGACTGACGGCGTGGTCACGATCACTCACGGCGGCGAAACCGACGAGGTGACGTTTATCCGCGAGGGTCAGGACTGGCGCTTGAGTGCGGTCAATGGCGCGACGGCGGATAACATCCCCATGGGTCAGGAACGGAACATCGTGCCTTATCGCGAAGGCCGCGATGATACCGATGAAGTGCCCGAGTGGATGATGGAAGTGGTCGGCGAACCGATCGTAGTTCCGGACACGGGAGTGACGGTGAGCCACGGACAGGTCTCCCTCAATGTCGGGCAAACGCAGGCGATCACCGCCACCGTCGCCCCGGCTGATGCCACCAACGGCAGTGTGGTGTGGACGACGAGCAATCCCGCGATCGCAAGCGTGACTCAGACCTCGCTATCGGCTGCGACCATTCGGGCGGTTGGCGCGGGCACCGCGACCATCACCGCAACGAGCGGCGGCGGATTCACGGCGCACACGGTCGTCACGGTAAACTCGGCCGCGGAGGTGATTGTTCCTTACGCGAGCACGGCCCCGGCACTGGATGGCGTCATCGACTCCGGCTACGGCGGAGTGCTCGGGGTGATTGCGAAACCGGCTCCCGGTGAGGCCGCGCCGGCACCGTCGAATATCTCGGCGTCGTGGCGTGCGGCCTTCACCAACAGTGATCTCTACATCGTGGTCGATGTGACCGACGACGCGTGGATCACCACCGAAGCCACTGAATGGAACAACGACAGCGTCGAACTCTTCCTCGATGGTAATAATAGCAAGAACTCCACCTCGGACGGCTTGAATGACATCAAGGTCGCATTCATGCCTCAACCCGACGGCACGGTGAAGGTGCAGACCGTGGTCTACCCGCCCAATCCCGCGGGGCTCGATCTCTCGGGCGTCCAGGCTGCGTTTACGCACAAGACGGGCGGCGGCGAGAACTACTCGGGATACGTATTGGAAATCAAAGTCCCGCTCGCGACGCTCGGCACTGTCGCCGAGGAAGGGCGAAAGATCGGCATCGATTTCCAACTGGACGACAACGACACCCCCGGTGCGCGCGATCGTTATCTCACGTGGTTCGGCAGCAATCTGAACAACAACCCGGCCGCGTATGGCACGGTGACGCTCGGTGCGATCGATGGCGGCGGCGGAACGGATGTGCCCGTCACCGGCGTGAGTGTGTCGCCTGACGAAGTGACGCTCGAAGTCGGACAGACGGAGCAACTCGCGGCCACGATCGAACCGGTCGATGCGGACAACACCAACGTGACCTGGACGACGAGCGACGCGGCGATCGCGACGGTCGACGAATCAGGGCTCGTGACGGCGATTGCTCCGGGCGAAACGACGATCACGGTGACGACCGAGGATGGCAGCTTCACGGCCACGAGTGTGGTGACGGTGGTGCTCCTGCCGGGATCGGTGCCGGAGATTGCGACGACGGCGTTGCCGCCGGGCGAAGTGGGTGTGCTGTATTCGCAGCAACTCGCGGCGACGGGTGGCGACGGTGAGCTCGTGTGGAGTCTCGCGTCGGGAAGTCTGCCGGAAGGCTTGGGGCTCTCGGCGGGCGGCCTGATCTCGGGCACGCCGACCGCGGCGGGCACGAGCAGCTTTGTCGTGCGCGTGGCGGACAGCGATGCGTTCGAAGGCAGCGAAGATGAAGACACGCAGGCGTTCACGCTGACGATCGCGGTGCCTCCGCCGGCGGAGGTGACGGTGACGTTGGGGAATCTCAAGCAACGCTACGATGGCTTGCCGAAACCGGTGACCGTGACGACCAATCCGGGCAACGTCGACGTGACGGTAACTTACAATGGCAGCAGTGAGCCGCCGGTGTATCCGGGAATCTACGACGTCGTGGCGACCGTAACCGAGGATGGATACGTCGGCAGTGCCACGGCGCAGTTGGAAATCGGCATCACCGCGCTGGTTCGTCACGGACTGGCAATGTCGGGCGAGATCGATGGTTCGATGCAAGTGCTGTTGCCGGAATCAACAACGTTGAACGGCGGCGCCTGGATCTCCGGCGACTTGCTCGTGTCGGGCCGGCCGGGTGTGACCGTGAACGGCAATGCGGCGTATGTGGCGGTGATCGAAGCGAACGGCAGTGCGACACCGACGCAGCATCGTGTGACGTTGAATGGGAATACGGTGGTGCGCTATGTCGTGCGGCAGGTTGATGCGATCGCGCTCCCGACGGTGGCGGCTCCGCCTTCGCCGAGCGGCACGCGGAATGTCGCGATCAACCAAGCCGGGCAGAGCATCGGCGATCCCTCGACGCTGCGAAACCTGACGATCAACAGTAAAGGCGGCGATGTGGTGGTGCCGCCGGGCACGTATGGCGACTTCACCGCGAATGGCGCGAATGCCTTCGTGCTCGGCGTCGCGGGTGCTGAGACGCCAGCGGTCTACAACCTGCAAAAGCTGACGCTGAACTCGAAGGCGGGGCTGAAGATTGTCGGCCCGGTCGTGTTGAACGTTCGTGAGAACGTGATGTTCAACAGCGCCGACGCGGCGACGCACGATCCGGCGTGGCTCACGGTGCGCATCCACAACGGCGGGCTGACGTTGAACGGCGACTCGACCTTGAATGGCAACGTGGAGGCGCCGAGTGGCACGGTGGTGTTGAACGGATCGAGTGTGATCCGCGGCGACGTCGCGGCGGATCGGTTGACGATCAACAAGCAGGCAGCGCTGCGCGAGCCGGGACTGTAAGCACGGACGTTTGAACAATTCGCCCGCGATCGGAAAGCCGGTCGCGGGCGATTTTTTTGGGAGGCCCGGAGAGTCTCGGAACGGCTCGGCTACTCCTAAAGAGGATCGCCGAAGCGGATGCGTTTCTTGGGACGTTTCCGGCGGGCGTTGGGGACGATGCCGAGACGCGGATCGCGGGAGCGGGCGAGTTGGATGAGGCGGCGGGCGTCGCGTTCGAACGTCGGTGATGACTCGGAAAGATAGAGCCATTTGCCGAGGACGGGGTGCTGCACGAGCGACGGGAAGTCGGCGAGCAGCGAAGCGTGATGCTCGTGGGTGGTGCACACGAGGACGCCCTGCCAGGGTTCGTCCTGGGTGGTGAGGACGAGGCGGTGTTTGCCGTCGAGGGTGACGGTGCGCGCGCCGAACCACGCTTTGAATTCGAACGTCGGCTCGTTGAGAAGAGGCTCGATCAACCAGGCGAGAGGATGCTCGGCGCGGGCGGCGCGTGTCTGGAAGGCGTTCGCGAGGCGGGTGGTTTTCATGACGGGATCCGGAGACGGAGAAGATGGCCGCAAAAAGGCGCAGAAGGCGCAAGAACGGGCTGGAAGTGGTGAGCGGTGAGCGCGCTGACTTTGGGCGCGAGTTGGTGTCCAAGGCGGCATGCGCATCGAGGTGGGTTGCTCGGGGTGGTTCTACTCGCACTGGCGGGGCGTGTTTTATCCGCGGCAGGAAGTGACGACGAAGAACTGGTTTGGCTATTACGCGAACGTGTTTCGGACGGTGGAGTTGAACGCGCCGTTTTATCGCTGGCCGAAACCGGCGACGGTGCGGCGATGGAAGCGCGAGGCGCCGCCGGGATTTGTTTACACCGTGAAGGTGAATCAGGTCATCACGCACGAGCGGCGGATGGTAAGAACGAAGAAGCTGGTGCAGTCGTTTTATGAAATCGCGCCGGTGCTGGGGGAGAAGATGGGATGTTTTCTTTTTCAGTTTCCACCGAGCTATCGCTATACGGCCGGGCGGTTGAAGAGCATTGTGACACAGCTGGATCCGGCGTATCGGAACGTCGTGGAGTTTCGGCACAAGAGCTGGTGGCGGGAGACGGTGTTTCGGGCGTTGCGGGAGCGCGGGATTGGGTTTTGTGCGGTGAGCGCGCCGCGATTGCCGGAGACCGTGCCGCCCGCACAGCGGCTGTTGTATGTGCGGTTGAGCGGACGCGAACGGTGGTATCGGCACAACTATTCCCGCGAAGAACTCTCTGTCTGGGCGGAACGGATACACGCATCCGGCGCGGAAGAGGTGTGGGTGTATTTCAACAATGACCGCAACGGCCATGCGGTCGCGAACGCGCTCGCGTTGAGGCGAATGTTGCGCGCGAGGCGAACGGGAGAAGGCGACGCGCGGCGTTTTCCGGACGCGACGGTTGCTCAGGACTTGCCGGCCGTGCTGGCGAAGTCGGGGTGATTGGGTTTGCGCTGGTGAAGGACGACCCAGTTGCCGTCGGGGTCGGCGACGACCGCCATGCGGCAGGCGGGACTATCCTGCGGTTCCCAGACGAACTTCACCTCGTGTTCGCGGAGTTTCGCGACGTAGCCATCGAGATCGTCGACCTCGAGGGCCGCAGCGGTTCCGGCGGGGTGGGGCGGCCACAGATCGGGGGCGCTGTTGATGAGCGCGAGACAGTGCGGACCGATGTCGTATTCGACCCATTGTTCGCTGCCGTCTTTTTCGCCGAAGCCGCGGGATTTCGTGAGACCGAGAAGGCCTTCGTAGAAGCCCTGGGCACGTTTCATGTCGGTGACGGCGTAGCCGGTGAAAGCGATTCCGGTGATTTTCATGGGGTGCGTGGTGTAACGGCTGAGACCGTCGACGAGCGAGAACGTTTCGTGCGTCGAGACGGACGCGGTGAGCGAGACCGAGGAGTTACAGAGCGCCTGTAGGTGGATTCCCCAACCCTGGATCCGAACTCCTCGGCGGCACTCCTGAAGCGGTCGGGAATCTATGGGGCGTATGAGCACTTCCGATACATCTGTTTCCACTCACACGGCGGATTCGGCGTTCGAACACGAATTTCAGGCCGACGTCGGCCAAGGGATGGCGGCGAGCCGGGATTTTGAAACGCAGCCATGGGCAGAGGAGATGGCGGACGAGCGGCCGTGCAACGTCGGGCGGACGGAGCAGACGTTTCGATTGGTGGCCGGTGGGGCGTTGCTCGCGGCCGCGGCGATGGCGCCGGTGAGTCGCGGCTGGCGGATCGGGTTCGCGGTGCTGGGCGTGGCGGAGATCGTGACGGGGGCGATGCGTTATTGTCCGGTTAATCAGGCGCTCGGAATCAATACGTGTCGGGACGAGGATTTTTGAGGAGCAGCGATGGTGTTTTAGGTGATCCGCGCTCAGTGTAGAACGGGCGGGCGGGCGACATCGCCTGCAAGCAGGCTCCTACATCGGAGGATGAGGATTTTTCACGGATGGTCGGCGCGGCGGGCGGAGCGATTCTGGCGACGCGAGGCGGCCATGTTGTCAACGAGATTGGGATAGCGGCGGCCGGCTTTTTTGGCGCGGGCTTTTGCCCAGGAAATGTTCGCGGCGCTGAGTTTCGTTTTCGATTGGGTGGCGGGCTTTTTGTTTCTCCACGGCGCGGTGCGGGACGTTGTCATGGCGCATAGCGGATGATGGAAGTGACAGAAAGCAACGTCGGGCCGCGGCGGAGACGGAACGCTAGCGAGAGGCGACGCGTTGCAGGTAGGAGCGCGCGTGTTCGACGCGGGCGATGCCGGGGTCGGCGGCGGAGGCGGTTTCGAGCAGCTGGCGGTAGTAGGCGCGGGCTTGGGCCGTGTTGCCCATGCGCTCGGCGGCGTGGGCGGCGCCGAAGAGGGTGTTGAAACGATTCGGGCTGGCGTTGAGGACGCCTTCGAACGCGGCGAGAGCTTCGTCGGGGCGATCGGCTTCGAGCAAAAGATCGCCGAGCAGATCGCCGGCGGGAAGCACCTCGCCGGGGGTGACGGCTTCCTTGTCGGTGGTGGCTTCGATTTCGGCGGCGCGGCGCATGAGCGCGATCGCTGCGTCGGTTTGGTCGGCGCGGAATTGCACCCAGGCGCGGGCGGCGAGGAGTTGGGTTTCGGCTTGGGCAGACCAATAGCGCGGACGTTTCCCCTGCGAGAGTTTGGCGTGGAGTTGTTCGAGCTCGGAGATTTCGGCGCGGGCGGCGTCGAGTTGATTGCTGCGCGCGGCGCCGATCGCGCGAGCGAAACGGACGATGCAGTCGCAGTTGAGATAGTCGTCGGTCCATTCGAACGCCGCGGGTTGGTGGAGCGGAAGTTGCGCGGCGGCGGTCCATTGCTGACGCTCGAGCACGCAACGGGCGGGGACGGCGGCGAACGCGAACGCCATCTGCATGCGCTGCGCGGCGGTGTAGGGGCCGTGGAGGGCGAGGATTTCGTCGCGGACCCGTTCGGCTTCGCGATACTGGCCGCGTTGGAGATAGGCGTAGGCGAGGTAATCGAGGGCGTGCGGCTGGTGTCCGTTGAGCGCGCCGGACGCGGCGGCGAGTTTGCGCGCGGCGGCGGCGGAGCGGAGGTTGAACTCGATCGATTTATCCCAGAGACCGCGCCGGGTGTAGATGTGCGTCGGCATGTGGAGCGCGTGCGGCACATCGGGGGCGATGCCGCCGTAGGTGTCGCAGACCTCGAGCGCGCGATCGGCGAGCAGGGGAAAGTCGTAGGCGTGGATTTTGTAGTGTTGCGCGCCGGGGTGGTCGGGGATCGCGGCGAGAACTTTTTTGAGATCGGCGGCGGCCTCGAGTTGGAGACGGTGGGATTTGTCCTTCGGTTGGAAGCGGGCGGGAGCGAGGTGGAACAACGCGCTGAAAGCGAGGGCGTCGAGATCGTCGGGGAAGCGCTCCGCCTGAGCGGTGGCGGCTGTATCGAGAGCTTGGAGACGCGAGGCGTGGTCGCGAGCAGCGTCGTTGAAGTAGGAACGGAGGGTTTCGACGTAGGCGCTCTCGCGGGGGGATTGCGGCGGACTGGCGAGTGCGCGCTCGAGGTGGGCGGCGCCGGCGGCGAGATCGGCTTCGGTGGGCGCTTCGGGCCAGAGCGGGTGCAGCAGGGCCATGGCGCGGCCCCAGTGGGCGAGTGCGCATTGCGGGTCCGCCTCGATGGCGGCGGAGAATTCGCGATCGGCTTCCGCATACATCATGTGGTGCAGAAGCTTCACGCCACGAACGACGTGAGTGCGGGCGGCGGGTCGGCCGTTGACCTCGAAGCGGATCGTGCCGAGTTGGTCGCCGAGCGAGTCGCTCGAGGTTCCGGTCGAAGGAAGGAGGGTGGCCGCGAACGCAGCCGTGAAGAAGAACAAGCGAGGCGTGATCATGGGGAGGAGGGGAGCGATGCCGGCGTGGCCTCGCATTCTTAGAAACGCGTTTTCGCGCCGCGTGGGGTCACGGAGTTTTTCGGAGCGAGAGGTCCGGGAAACGATGAGGGCGGCGCGTCGTATGAAACGAAGGGGAAGTTAGAACGGAACGCGCGGGGGCTTGAGAAGCTCTATGGCGGGGAAGGTGGTTGTTATGAAGCGTCGTGCCTGGCTGCCGATTCCCTTGATTGCTGCGGTCGTGTTTGCGGCGTTTCAGTATTTCAGCGCCGAGAAGGTGATGAATCCTGAGACGGGGCGGTCGGCGCGGGTGGCGTTGTCGAGCGAGCAGGAGCAGGTGTTGGGGCTGCAAAGCTATCGTGAAGTTCTCGCGCAGAGTGACGTGGTGGAGAGCGGGCCGGAGCGGGAGATGGTCGCCCGGGTGGCGGATCGGCTGGCGCGCGCGGTGGGAGACGATGCGGAGGATTTCGACTGGCAGGTGAGCCTCGTGCGCAGCGATCAGGCGAATGCGTTTTGTTTGCCCGGAGGAAAGATCGTGGTGTTCACGGGGATCCTCGAACACACGCGGAACGAAGCGGCGCTGGCGGCGGTGATGGGGCACGAGATGGCGCATGCGATCGCACGTCACGGTTCGCAACGCATGTTGCGGACGAGTCTCGCGCAGACGGTGATGGTGGGTGCGCAGTTTTCGTTTTCGGAGATGGATTTTCAGCAGCGGCAGATGGTGATGGCGGCGTTGGGAGCGGGAGCGCAGTATGGGTTCATCCTGCCATTCAGCCGCGAGCACGAGAACGAGGCGGACGCGATGGGGCTGATGTATATGGCGCGGGCGGGCTACGATCCGCGCGAAGCGATCGGATTTTGGGAGCGGATGGAACGCGCGGGTGGAGGACAGCCGCCGGAGTTCATGTCGACGCATCCCTCGCATGCGACGCGCGTGCAACGACTGCAGGAAATGATGCCGCGGGCGCTGGCGGAGTATGAGCGGCGGGCGGGCGCGATGCTGGCGGAATAGGGGACCGCGATTTATTTTTTTCGGACGGGCGCGCGTGCCTTGGACGAGGTGGACGACGCCGGGCCGCGCAATCGATCGAGCGTTGAGCCGAGGCTGGCGAGATCGGAAACGTGGAAGGCGCCCATGCGCTCCAGCGTGGCGCTATACGAGGCGGCGGAACGGCCGCCCGCGATCACGGCGATGTGGGCGGGCAGGAGATCGCGCAGGCGGGTGAGCTCTGCCTCCAGGCGGCGATCGTGGTCGGGATACACGAGGCTCAAGGCGACGGCGCGGGCTTCGTTTTGTTTGGCAGCGCCGGCGATTTCGGCGGCGGGGAGGCTCGCGCCGAGGTAGGTGACGTTCCAGCCGAGATTCACGGCGGCGGCTGCGGCGAGGAGCGCTCCGATCTCGTGAAGTTGTCCGGTCGGAGTGGCGACGATCAGCACCGGCTCGCCTGGCGCGGCGGCAAACGGCCGCGCGGCTTGCGCGAGATACGTGCGAAGCACGCCGCTGGCGAAATGTTCATGCGCGGCGGTGATGGAGCCTTCGCGCCAGAGTTCGCCCAATGCGTGCGCGAGCGGCGCAGCGAAACGTTGCAGCATGCCCTGAGTGCCAAGGGCGACGTCGGCGCGTTTCAACGATGCTTCCAGTCCGGTGGCGTCCAAGGCGCGCACCGCTGCGAGGGCGTCGTCGAGCAGTTCCGCGGAGGAGAGGATCGGCGCGGGGGTGCGGATTCGGGGTGAAGGGCGCCCGGCCGCGAGGTGGGTCGCCGCCAGCGAGCGCAACTGGTCGGTGGGAAGCTTGGCGACGTAGCCGGCAGCCTGGCCCGATCGAACCAGGTCGCGCATCAAGATGAGGCGTTGAATGTCGTCCTCGGAATAGAGTCGCCGGTTCGATTCGGTGCGCGCCGGTTCGACGGCGCGATAGCGCTTTTCCCAAATGCGGATGACATGCGCGCTGAGTCCGGTGCGGCGAACCACGGCGTCGATGGGGTGGGAAGGGCTGTCCATAGAATTAGACAAGAATTAGACACGAAACGCGGAGGGATGCAATGGCGACGAGCTTTCGCTTCGTTGTTACGAGAGAAAATTGATCCGACGCTCGGCGAAATAAAATTAGACAACCGACTTGACAAGTTAGACAGGAAACTAGACATGGTGTCTAGGAGAGCGTGGTTCAGCTCTCCTGCTGACGCTCAACGAACCGATCGAGCACATTGTTCTAATCGAAACTCCATGAAAACCTCGCACCTCCTCACGTTGGCCGGCGCGTTCGCCGCGCTCTTCATCGCCGCACCGGCCCACGCCGGCGCGTCTTCCGCCAAAGGCACGCAGGACATTGTCGGCGTCGCTTCGTCGGCCGGAACATTCAACACGCTTGTCGCGGCCGTGAAGGCAGCCGGGCTTGTGGACACGTTGAAAGGACCTGGTCCGTTCACGGTGTTTGCTCCGACCGATGAAGCGTTCGCGAAATTGCCTGCGGGCACGGTTGAGTCGCTGCTGAAGCCGGAGAACAAGCAGAAGCTGGCTGCGATCCTCACGTATCATGTCGTGCCGGGCAAAGTGATGGCAGCGGACGTGAAGACGATGCAGGCGAAGACGGTGAATGGGCAGAATCTTTCCCTCCAGGTCGGCAACGGCGGGGTGACCGTCAATGGGGCGAAGGTTGTCGCGGCGGATGTCGCCGCGACGAACGGCGTGATTCACGTGATCGATAAAGTGATCCTGCCGCAGTAAAGTGCATGTTGCTCCGCGGCGGAGGTTTTTCGCTTCCGCCGCGGAATTTGTTTTAAGCGAGGGTGGTGACGTGAGGCTGGAAACATTTCGCACGGAGTGCTGGGTGCCGCGGAAGCGGGAGGATGTATTCGAGTTTTTCGCGGATGCGTTGAACCTCGAGGCGATCACTCCGCCGTGGTTGAGTTTTTCGGTGCTCACGCCCGGGCCGATCGTGATGCGGATCGGAGCCCGGATCGATTATCGGCTCCGGCTGCATGGCGTTCCGTTCCGGTGGCAGACGGAGATTACGCGATGGCAACCGCCGTTCAGTTTCGTGGATGAGCAGCGTCGCGGCCCTTACCGGCGCTGGGTGCATACGCACACGTTCGAGGAGCATGGAGGCGGGACGCTGTGCAGCGACAGCGTGGTTTATGCGGTGCCCGGCGGACGGTTGATCGACCGGCTTTTTGTCCGGCGCGATGTGCAACGAATATTTAATTTTCGGCACCGCGCGCTTTGGAGTCGCTTGGTTGAGCGGGGCGGCGCGGCGGATCGCAGGGCAGGGTCGATGGAAGTTCGAGGGGGCCGACTTAACTGATGAGGAGAAGGCGCGGCTCGCCGGGGATCGTGGCGGGAGCGCGATGAATGCAGGGCGGGACGGGAGAGTCGGGGTAGTCGACGGAGATGCGCCAGAGATGGAGAAGGCCGAACGAATACGGCTGCGCGCGAGGAGCGGCGGCGTAGTGGAGGTGGTAGCAGTTTTCTTCGAGGAATTCGCGGAAACCATCGTCGTCCTGGCCGCCATACCGCGCGAGGAGGGCGGCGCGTGTGTCCGGAATGTCGATACGACGGATAGCGTCGTCGTTGCACAATCCCTCACTCGGAGAGCCGTGGTAGGTGCATAGCCAGGTGTCGGCGGGAACGGGCGCGCTGTCGGCGTGGAAGGAAAAGACGTCGGTGGCGACGGGGCCGGTATCTTCGTCGCGCGGGTAGCCGTGGATGCAGTTGAGCGCGGGATCGAGGTCGCGTTCCCGGAGCAGTTTCAGATCGGCGAGAAGAACGTCGACGGCGAGGCGACCTTGGGGAGTGAGAGGAAGGGAAAGGAGGCGCGATTCGTCCAGGGTGAGGATGCCGTCGGATTCGTCGGCGGGAAGTCGATCGACGATCTCGCGGAAATCGCCCGGAAGAGATCGGGGCCAGCACAGGGCGTTGATGCCGTCGCGGAACGGAGTGGTGGCGAGTTCGGAAAAGCTGGAGACGAATCGAACGCGGTCGCGCGGTGCGGCGGGAGGGAGCGGCGTCACGGGCGCTTACGTGTTCTTTTTCTTCGCGGAAGATTGCGGGGCGGCGGGCTTGATGAATTTCGACTGCCCGAGCTGCTTCTTTTGGAAGCGTTGAGATGCTTTCTGGTCTTTGACGTTTGGCAGGTATTTGGCGCCCATGGGGAGAATCCGGCGAAGATGGGTGAGGCGGGCAATCCGAATGAGTTTCGGGAAAAACGGGGCCGCCTATTTTTCGGGATTAGGGAGCGGTCGTGCGGATGTCGGCGCGGGCGAGGATCTCGATGTAAACCTCGGTGGCGCCTTCTGCGGCGAGGGTGTCGATCGTGCGACCGATTTCCTTGAGGGGGCGGGGCTCGGCGGTGGCGGCGTTGGGGCCGATGCGGCAATCGAAAGCCCAGAGGGTGAAGCCCTCGGGAAGTTTTTTCATGCGTTCACGGCGAACGTATTTGTTGAGCTCGTGGCGGATTTTGTCGCGCACGCGCGCGTCGTCTTTCCCGGGAGCGGTGAGTGGAAACGTCTTCTTCATGGACGCGGCAGCGTGGTTTCCGCGCCCGGCGAAGCAATGGAATTGGAGCGGGTTTTCGCTGCTATGCGACGGCTCGGACTGAGCGGTCGGCGATGTAGCGATCGATCGCTTGTTCGGCGGCGGCAATGGAGCGTGCGTGGGATTCGCCGGGCTTTTCTTCGTCGCCCACGCGGATGAACGTGATGTCGCTGAATCCGTTGAAGGAGAGCATGGTGGTCAGATGCGGCTCGAGGGTCGCGAGCGGAAAGGCGGAGCCGCCTGGGAGCATGTTGGCGTCGCCGGCCGACACGAGAACGACGACGGGTTTGGGATGGAGCAGAGGGCGGTAAGGCTGGGCGGAATCGCCGGTCAGATCGAACGTGCGGCCGATGCGGATGATTTGATCGAACCAAGCTTTGAGCTGGGCGGGCAGGCCGAAGTTGTAGAGTGGTGCGCCGATGACGATGGCGTCCGCACGCTCGATCTCGTCGAGCAACGTTTCGCTCTCGCGCAACGCCGCGTGCATTTCGGCGGTGCGTCGTTCGGGAGCGGTGAAGGCGGCTGCGATCCAGGCTTCGTTGACGGTGCTCGGCGGAAATTGACCCACATCGCGGTGAAGAAGGGTTCCTGCAGGGTGGGCGGCGGACCAGGCGCGGGCGAAACGGTCGGCGAGACGGCGGGTGATCGACCGGGTGATTCGGCCGCTGGAGTGAACGAGGAGGAGCGTATTCATCGCGTCCAGCATAGCGTGGAGCGAGGACGTTTGCTTCGTCGCAAGTTCGTGAGCCACTCACAGAAATGTGAGCGTTCGCGCGACGATGGTGGCGCGGGAGGCGCTCAGGCGGCGCGAGGTTTTTGGCCGGGACGCCGCGCGAGGTAGTCCAGCCCCCAGAGCTCAAGCTGGTCCATCACGGCGGAAAGGGCCTGTCCGTCCTTGGAAAGTGAATACTCGACGCGCACCGGCACCTCATCGGGGAAAACCTTGCGGACGACAACGCCGTCGGCTTCGAGCTGTCGGAGCTGGAGCGACAACGCTTGCGGCGTGATTCCGCGCAGGGTGGTTTGGAGATCGGAGAAACGGCGTGGAGCGGTTTTCAACTCGAAGAGAATCGATGGCTTCCAGCGACCGCGAATGACGTCCAGTGCGGCGCGGACGGGGCATCGCTCCTGCAACGCGTCGATCTTCTGCCGATACTGGTCGAGGGAGCGCATGGGTGGGATTGTGGCCGGGCGGCGGCGGCCGGCAATTACGATGTCGCGGATTCGCGAAGCGGATCAGGGCGATTTCAACGGGATTAAACGATCCGTTTTTGACCGGGCGCGCGAAGCGGGTCGGGTATTCGCAACGCCGATACTCCAGCGGTTGGCAACCCCCGCGCTTTCCGGCTCCGGAAAGCATCACGCAACCCCAAAAATCGAAAAATGGATATCGTTATCACGGACCGTTTCACGTCGTGCGAACGGCCTCGTTCGCGTCGTTCCCCGACACCTCGTCTGCCTCTGGTGTTGGCTGTTTCACTCGCCGGGATCCTGCCGCTGTCGGCGCAGATCCCGAATCCCCGGCTCACGCCTCTCGTCGACGACGCCGGTCGCGAGCAGCGCATCGATGGCTTTGGCACCTGCACATATACGGGAGGCTCCGCGGAGCAGCCCTGGTTTCACCAGCTTTATTACGATGAGCTCGGTGCATCGATCGTGCGGGCGGACCTGACGCCGAGACTGAAAGCGCCGTATTCCAGTTTCACCTACAACAGCCCGTGGTTTCACAACAACCCTCCCTTGCCGGGTCCGGAGAACAACAACGTCCGCACCTACACGGGACCGAACGACTACTCGCGGGAGTTTGCGGGCCGGAGCGCGCCGATCGCGATCATGGGGCCGGACATCGAGCAGAACATCGCGGTCTTCGACTACAACAACACGCTGCCGAAAGGCTCGGGCATCCTGGCGAGCGTGGGCACGCAGCGCGCGGAGGAGCTCGGTGGTTTCAAACTGCTCGGATGCTTCTGGTCGCCGGTGCCCTGGGTGAAGATTGCGACGGGCAATGTCTCGCCGAATTACGGCGGGATTTTGCCGCGGCAAGGGACGCCCTGGCCTTATATCTGGTTCGATAATTTCGCGGGCGGGAAACTCGATGTTTCGCACACGCCGTTGGAGGTGTTCAACGACGGCACGGGGCCGACGAGTGCGTTGACGCAATATGCGCGGAGCTGCGCGGCCTACATTCTTGGTTATCAGCGCCACTTCGGGGTGAAGTTCTATGCGGTCAGCATTCAGAACGAACCAGGATTCCAGCAGTATTTCAGCAGCGCGCGTTATGCGCTCTCGAGCGAATACATCGAGGCGTTGAAGGCGTTGCGGGCGGAATTCGACCGGCATGCCGAGCTGCGGCATATCATTTTTTCCGGCACGGACGATTTGCTCGGGAATGACGCGTATGGACTGTGGCAGTTTGGCGGCGGGGCGACCACGCAGCACAAGAACCTGCAATACGTCGCGAACATCGAAGCCGATCCGATCGCGCGCGAGGCGTTGCAGATTTATGCGATCCACGGCTATGCGGCGAACGGCGTGAATGCGGCGGAAGCGGATCCGTTGCAATGGCGGTGGTGGGCGCACGGTTGGACGGAAAGTCCGGCGTCGGGAATTCCGGCGCCGGTCAACGGATTCGTTGCGACGGGCAAGCGCTCGTGGATGACGGAGACCTCGGGCGAGAATCCGCAGTGGCTCTGGCCGCAGAACGGATTTCCGGGCTCGGGCGCGTGGAGCGTGGCGTTGCGGATTCATCAAGCGCTGACGGCGGGGCGACAGAACGCCTGGCTCTATTGGCAAATGGCGGATGGCGGAACGGTCGCCGAGACGGAGACGTTGACCGGATCGATCGAGTTGGAGACGGCGCCGAAGTTCAATGCGGCGCGGCATTTCTTCCGCTACATTCGTCCCGGTGCGCAGCGGGTGGAAGTGGACGTCGAATCGCCGGCGATCGACGCGAGCGCGTATGTGCACGATGACAATCAGACGATCACGTATGTGTTGCTGAATACGACGGCGTCGGCGGTGACGATTGACGTGGCGGCACCTTCGCTGCCGAGCGGAGTGGAATACTTCGATGTGTTCACGTCGAATGCGGGAAGTTATTGGATTCCGTCGACGGCGATGGTGGCGGAAGGAAAGGCGTCGGTGACGGTGCCCGGTTATGGCGTGGTGACGCTGGTGGGCGAAGGGGCTTCGCAAAGCGTGTTTGCCGATCGTATTGGCGGCGGTTGGACGCAAGTGCAGGGAAGCGCGACCGACGAACACACGCACTGGCTCAGCGAGCGGGCGTTGAACTTCGAGACGAGCCACCAGAATCGGACGCTCGAGTTGACCCATGCGAGCGGCGTGAGTGTGGCGGAGAACAATGTGTTGGAGTTCTACGTTCGCGCGACGGCGGGCGGCGCGACGTTGAAGCGGATCGAGCTGCAATTTGCCGGGCGCAAGCAGCCGCTGACGGCTAAACACAGCTCCATCTGGGTGGATGGCGAACCGATCCACGGGAAGAAAGTCAACGTGCCGAACGACGGCGCGTGGCATCAAGTGAGGGTGGAGCTCGACGAAGTGGCGCCGAATCCAGCCGCTGCGCTGGTGGGGATCACGCTCGAAGCGGATAATCGTCGCAGCCTGGTGGTGGACGACATCGTGCTGCGGTCGCTGTAGCGGTTAACGCGACTCGAATTGAAGATAAAGCGAACGGCTCCGTTTCGACGGAGCCGTTTTTTTTAGCGGGACGAGTGTTCGCGGCGGGTGACGGAGTGACGCCCTCCTGGGGGGGGCGTCAGCCGCGGCGGGCGGCTTCGATTTTGGCGATGTCGATCTTGCCCATTGTCATCATGGCTTCGAAGGCGCGCCTGGCTTCGTCGCCACCGGCGGCCATCGCTTCGGTGAGCGCACGCGGGGTGATCTGCCAGTTGAGGCCCCACTTGTCCTTGCACCAGCCGCAGGCGCTTTCCTGACCGCCGTTGGAGACGATGGCGTTCCAGTAGCGGTCGGTTTCTTCCTGCGTGTCGGTCGCGATCTGGAAGGAGAAAGCTTCGCTGTGCGCGAAGGCGGGCCCGCCATTCAGGCCGAGGCAGGGGATCCCGCAGACGGTGAAATGGACGGTGAGCACATCGCCCGCTTTGCCCGACGGGTAATCGCTGGGAGCGTGGTGAACGGCGGTGACTTTGCTGTCGGGGAACGTGGCGGCGTAGAAGTGCGCGGCTTCTTCGGCGTCGCGGTTGAACCAGAGGCAGATCGTGTTTTTCGGGATGGTCGTTTTCATGCGAGTGGGGATGCGTGCTTGAACCTTACGACGAAGGACGGAGCGACGGGTGGACACGAAAGACCCAAAAACGCTGAAACGCTGACATGCTGAAAAGCTGAAAAGCTGAAACGCGGCGCCGGAATGATTCCGCTCGACCACGAATGGACGCGAATTCGCACGAATGAAGGGCCGGGTCGGAGGACCCGTGTCTGCGATTTATTTTAGTCCAAAGAGAGTGCGGGCGTTTTCGTAGCGGATCCTGGCTTTCTCGGATTCGTCGAGGGGGAGTTGCTCGAGGGCGTCGACGTTTTGTTTGAGCGAAAACTGCGGGTAGTCGGAGCCGAGCAGGATGTTTTCGATGCCGACATTGCGCAGCGTCCAGACGAACTCGTCCTCGACGGGCGAATCGGCGAACAAGGTGACGACGGCGGAGATGTCGAAGTAGATGTTGTCGCCGAAGAGACCCTGCGCGGTGCGGATGAGTTTGAGGACGTTCCAGAAGCGGAAATTCATGCCGCCGAGGTGGGCGAAGATGAACTTCGTTTTGGGTGCTTTGAGCGCGAGGTTGAAGAGCTTCTCGCTGTCGCCCGGGAGGATATTGGCGTTGTCGGTGAGGACGATGACGCCGAGTTCGCCGGCGCGTTGGACGAGCGTGAGCACGCGCGGATCGTCGGGATCGAAGCGCTGGGTGTGCGCGTGGATCTTCAGGACTTTCACGCCGGCGGCGGCGATGCGTTCCAGTTCCTGCAGAGCGGCGTCGCCGTCGTAAGGATGGACGGTGGCGATCGGCAGCAGCTTGGGATGTTGGGAGGCGAGCGCGATGAGACCATTGTTGCGGGCCTGAATTTCGGCGGGTCGGCCGGCGAGTGCCTGGTTCATGCCGCCGAACCACATGCCGCCGAGGCCGGCTACTTCGAGTTGGCTGTCTTTTAGCTGCGCTTCATACGCCTGCAACGAGGCGTCGTCGTGCCAGAGGTGAACGTGCACGTCGAAGAGCGGCGACTGGGCGGTTGCGGTTTGCGACGAGCAGAGCAGGAGCGCGACGCACAGGACGGAAAGTCGACGGGCGAAACGGGGAACGAGGAGCATGGGACTTTTGTGAATGGTGGGTAAGGCGAACTAGGAAGCGGCGGGTGGTTTTGGGGACATCGGGGTGGGGATCTGAGATTGGTAGGTGATCGCGTTGTTGGAGCCGATGGTGAGCAGTCCGGCGGCGGCGAGGGAGTCGATTTTTTGGTTGAGCTCGGTTTCGGAGAGCCGGTTGCCGTAGCAGTTGCTGATGTGGCTGAGGAGGCTCTTTTTCGTTTTCGGGCGCGGGCTGCCGTCGGTGCGCAAACGCGTGACGAGTTTTTCCAGCACCTCGTCCGAAGCGTCGATGGGTGCGGAAGTCGCGGTGATGGAAGCCGCGGGTGTTTTCTTCTTCGGAGCGGTTTTCTTTTTGGGCGTGGTTCGCGCGGCGGCGGAGGGGAGGAAAGGTAGTTCGCCGAACGAGGCGCAGCGCGACGCGGCTACGTGGGCGCTTGCGAGGTGAGCGAGCAGCGGGTCGAAATCCTTGTCGCGCGACACGACATGAAGCGTGCTGCCGGGCGAGCTGGCGGCGGCGCGTCCGAGATGATAAGCGAGGATGAGATCGAGAGCGTTGCGACCGGCGACGTCGGTTTGGATCAGCGCCACCTTGCTGGCGTGGCGGCTGACCTGGAGCGCGAGTTTCATATCGATTTTCGTCTGCGTCTTGCCGATCAGGACGGTCACGAAAACGGCGAGAGGAGCGATGGCGTCGAGATCGAAGGTCGGAACGTTTTCGAAATCGACGAAGACAAGATGGGCGGGGTGGCCGGACATGGAGTGGGTGGCGTGGACGAGGGGCGAGGCTAAATCGGGGCGTTTAGAGCATCTTCAGAAAAACGATAGCCCTTCAGGTGAACCACAGAGGCACAGAGGCACGGAGAGATCCCGTGGCCTTCCTCTGTGTGCTCGGTGCCTTCGTGGTTCAAATCGGGATTTCCGATTCGGCCGACGGCCATAACATTATTTAATATGCTATAGGTCCGCGGCGACCTTGGCGACGGTGCACGCGAGGGGGTGGTGCTTTTCACGGTTGGGCGTCGCGCGTTCTACATGTCGCGGTCACGAGAAAAGCCCAGCGCGCGGAGCTCGTTCAAATGAAACGGAGCGGAGGCGAGCACGTCCTGAAGTTTTGCGAGGGCGTCGGCGAGCGTCGGCACATCGCAGGTGGCGAGGTCGTCGTCGCTGTCGTGGAGATGGACGCCCCAAGCACTGGCCGGGTCGGCGCTGAGTTGGAGGAGCGAGCCGTGCAGATAGTTGCCGGGGATTCCGGGATGGGCGCCGGCGCCGGGCACGAGAATAAGGGTGTGCACGGGATCGCGCGCGATGACACCGCCGTGTTTGCGGTGATGCGCCGGGCGACCGACCACACGAAGCCGGAGGCTCTCGGCTTTGGCGTGGAGCGCGGTGGGCAACGAGGCGACGTAGCGATCGAAGATGGCGGCGTTGGGCTCGAGCGCGTCGGGGTCGATGGTGCCGTTGTTGAGGGCTTCGAGATTGTTGGCGTGGAAACAGGGGCGCGCGGTCAGCGAACGCACGGTGACGAAACCGCCGGCGTGATCGGCGTCGGGATAAATTTGATGTGAGGCTTGGAGGCGTCGGAGCGCGTCCTGATAGGCCGGCGTTGACGGGACTGCGCCGGTGGGGCTGCGTTCGATCAGATCGAGGACATTGTGATCGAACTCCGCGTGGGGATCGTGGGGCATGGTGCGATCCAAGGCGGGCGTTGGCGGGAAGACGAGGATTTGTAACGACGGATGGATACGGATGGACACGGGTGGGGGAAGGAGGACGGGCGCCACGAATGGAAGCGAAGAGGCACGAATCGGCGGCGGAGGGTTTATCGCGCGCCGGCGGGCGAAGTTGGCGTTGCGAGAAGGGAGTGTGGGTTCACGATGCGGAGATGGCTTCCGCCTTGTTGACGTTTCAGTCGGTCGAGTTCGCGCATCCGGGGATGACGGCGCCGTTGTTTTCCGATTTGACGGTGCAGTTTCCGTCGGGATGGACGGGCATCGTGGGGCCGAATGGCGCGGGGAAGACGACGTTGCTAAAAGTCGCGACGGGCGAGCTGAGCGCGCAAAGCGGTGTGGTGCAGCGGCAGGGACTCGCGTTGTATGTGGCGCAGCGCACGGATGAGCCGCCGGAGTTTTTCGAGGATTTCATCTGGGCGCCCGACGCGGGTGTGCTCAAGGCGCGTCTGCGCGTGAGCGAGGAATGGCCGGAGCGCTGGTCGACGCTGAGTCATGGCGAGCGGAAACGCGCGCAGATCGCGGTGGCGTTGTGGCGCGAACCGGCGGTGCTAGCACTCGACGAGCCGAGCAATCACATCGACGCGGAAGCGCGGCGGTTGTTGTGGCAGGCGTTGCGGGAGTTTGGCGGGATCGGCCTGCTGGTGAGTCACGATCGCACGCTGCTCGACGAGCTGTGCACGCAATGCCTGTTGCTCGATCCGCCGGATGCGGTGATGCGGCCGGGCGGGGTGACGGAGGCGTTGGAGCAGCAGGAACGGGAGGAGCACTCGGCGCGCAACGCCAGTGAAGCGTTGCAGCGCACGGCGAACCGCCTGCAGGCGGAGGCGCAACGCCGGCGGGTGATCGCGGAGCAGAAGGCGGCCGCGGCGCGCGGCTCGAAGCAGAAGAAGATTCCGGCGAACGACCACGATGGACGCGCGATGCGCAATCTCGCCAAGGTGTCTGGCAAGGATGCTTATGCGGGAAGGATGGTGGCGCAGATGAACCAGCGCGCGAGAAAAGTGAACGCGCAGCGCGCGGACATTACGGTGAAGAAGCGCTATGAGACGGGCATTTGGGTCGAAGGGGCTTCGTTCATGCCGCGGGATTTTTTGCTGCGTTTGCCGGCGGGTCAGTTGCCGCTGGGTGGCGGACGCGTGTTGCGATTTCCCGATCTGGAAATCGGCGGAACGAGCCGCATCGCGTTGAGAGGTGCGAATGGTTTGGGGAAGAGCACGCTCGTGCGGCATGTGTTGGAGCGGCTGCAATTGCCGGAGGAGAAGATCGTGACGGTGCCGCAGGAAATCACGGCGGAGGAATCGCGGACGTTGTTGGAGGCGGTCAAGCGACTGCCGAATGACGAGCGCGGCCGCGTGATGACGACGATCAGCCGGCTGGGGTCGCGACCGGCGCGGTTGTTGGAAAGCGCGCTGCCGAGTCCGGGTGAAGTGCGCAAGCTGCTGCTCGCAATCGGCATTGTGCGCGGGCCGCATCTGATCGTGATGGACGAGCCGACGAATCACATGGATTTGCCGGGCATCGTTTGTCTCGAGGAGGCCCTCGCGGATTGTCCCTGTGCGATGTTGCTCGTGAGCCACGACGAAGCGTTTCTCGAGAAGATCACGGAGACGGACTGGCGGTTGGTGAAGGACGACGGCGGGGATTCGCGAGTGGAGGTCGAGACTCTGGCGAGACGGGTCTGAGCGGGGGACCGGTTTAGACCACGGATGGGCACGAATTCACACGAAGGGCAGAGCCGGTTGGGAGATCAGAATTCTAAGGGCGCGGAAACGTGGAGCCGGAATGATTCGGTTTAAACCACGGATGGACGCGGATTCACACGGATGAAGAGCCGGTGAGGAAATAGGATTTTCGGAAGGCTGAAACGTGACGGACGTCAGCGGCGAACGGGCTCGCGGGAGCGCGGGAGGGGCGTCACGTTGCGGGACGCATGGCTCTGATTGGAAAACGCAACACGCTCCGCATTCTTCGCGCGGCGACTCCGGGACTTTATCTCGATGGCGGGCCGCTCGGGGAGATTTTGCTGCCCGGGCGATATATTCCGAAAGGCGCGCGGGCGGGCCAGACGATCGACGTGTTCGTGTATCGAGATTCTGAGGACAGGCTGGTCGCGACGACGGAGACGCCTTTTGCCGAGGTGGGGGAGTTTGCGTTGTTGCGAGTCGTGAACGTGACGGCGGGGGTGGGCGCGTTTTTGGATTGGGGATTGGAGAGGGATCTATTGTTGCCGATGCGGGAACTCGGCGGGCCGGTGAGGCGGGGCGATTGGGTTTTGGTGTATGTTTCGCTGGATTCGAGAACGGAGCGGATTGTCGCGAGTGGGCGGATCAACCGGCATTTGAACCTGACGCCGGCGACGTATGCGGAAGGGCAGGCGGTGAAGCTGATCGTGGCGGGGGAAACTCCGCTCGGCTACAACGTGATCGTCGAGCATGCGCACCGCGGATTGTTGTATCGCTCGGAACTCGCGGGACCGTTGACGCTGGGCGAGCCGCTGGACGGTTTTGTGCGTCGCGTGCGACCGGATGGGAAGATCGATTGTGCGCTGGATCGCGCGGGCTTTCAGCGGATCGAGCCGATTGCGCAGGACATTCTGGAAACGCTGAAGGTGGCGGGAGGGGCGTTGCCGTTGCACGACAACAGTTCGCCAGAGGAAATTCGCGCGGCGCTTGGCATCAGCAAGAAGGCGTTCAAGCAGGCGATCGGGGGGCTGTTTCGTGAGCGGTTGATTTTTATCAATGCGCGCGAGATCCGGCTGGTGCCGCGGGGAGAGGGCGGAGGGTCATAGTAACGTGCAGAGCGAGTTGGGGTAGGTTTTGAGGAAGGCTGAGGGCTCACAAGAACTACGAAGCGGCGAGCGGAGTTGGGGGTGGCGGGGGCGGCGGCGAAACCAGCGAGCGGCGTTTGAACCAAAACGCTAATGCACCGACGGGCAATGAGACGGAGACGATCCATGGCGAATAGATGCTCGCGGCGAAAGCGCTGACGCCGAGGAGGTGAAGCGAAATAGGAGAGAAGCTGATTTCTCCCGTGGTCCAGTTGAGCGACGAGGAGGTGAGGCCAAGAAGAATGAAGATCATCCAGAGCCACTTGCGCGGGAGATTTGGGGTGCGTGCACAAACGATCAGCGTGGTGACGATGAAAAGCGGGATGGCCATAGCGCTACCAATGAAAACGTAGTGCTGGGTGCGGGCGTTTTTGAAGGAGAGCGCGTTGATCTCCTGCAGCGACGCGGCGAGGGGTTGAGCGCGCATGCCGATGATTTGGGGGGCGCTGCTTGGGAATTCACGCCAGGCGGCGTTGACGAGGATCCATTTGGAAGCGTAGCCGAATTGATAGGTGAGATTGTAGTCCGTGTGGTTGTTAAATGAGGTGTGGGTGTAGTATCCGACAAGATTGGTGACAGCCGGCGGTTCCGCGGGCAGGAGCGAGCGCATCTCCCGCAGCTGCGCGATCTCGTTTCCTGAACGCAGCTGTGGCTCCAGTTCGGCGGCGAGAGCGTCGAGGTCGCCGTCGATGAGACGTTGGATATAGGTGCGCGCGATCTGCTCTTTCTCGTCGTTGGCAAATTGCTCGATCATCGTGGCGGGCGAGCAGCCGGTGAGAAGGACGATGAAGAGGAAGGCGCAGGCGGAGAGGTGAGATTTCAGGAGCGCGGTGAGAATGCCAGCGAGCGGGGGCGTGTTGGGCGATCGTGACGACATGAGGAGATGTCCTGGAATCGGTAGGTAATCGCGTCGGCCGAGCGGAGGGTGAGCAGGCCGTTAGCAGTCGAGTTTCGATGAAGGGGGCGGTGTCGATCCGCGCAGGATAGGGTGGTCCGTGGGACTCTGTTGCTACCGGGTGCTGGCGTAGGCCGCGGCGATCGCTTGCTGTATTTGCTCTCTATTCCTCGCGAGCGCGGGAGGCTTGGCGTTCTTGACCATCCATCGCCGTTTTTCTTTTTCAGCGTGTAGCGCTGATAGCCGAGCATCCCCATTGTTAGGGCGTGAGCCAGTCCATGTTGTGGCCCTCCGGTCCCCGCTTTCCATTCTGTCCAAGTGTTATCCCAATAGCGAAATTGTTCGCAGGAGACGCTTACCGTATAGCGGTGGGTAACGCCGTTCATTCGGTCCGTATCAGTCACTTTCAGCGGCTGAAGTTGAATGAAGGGTTTGTTGAGCTCTATTAGGCGGAATTTTCCCGCGGCGGTTTTAGTTTCCAACGCGGACCAGCGGCCGTCGCGCTCAATGAACCTCTGGTTGAGCACACTCATCGCGAAAACTTCGGCTTCGTTCAGCGCCCGGGTCTCAGTTTTCTCGGCGCAACCTATTAGGCCCAGCATTGGAAAGAGAGCCATCACGCCTGCTAGCAGCTGCTTAAGGTCGAACCGCATTTTCTTTATAGAGCTCCGGAGTGCATTATGCCGCGCGCACGGTTCGGCAGGTCGGGTAGTTGGAGCAGCCCCAAAATGAGTTGCCTGCATTCGAGCCGCGTTTGGCTGTGCGTTTCACCATGGTCGCGCCGCAGGTTGGGCAAGCTATCGAGGCCACGGAGAGATGCTGTTCGATCAGAGCCGGTGCTGCGGAATCCGTCTTGGGTAACGACGTGATGACCGACGGCGTTGGTATGGTAGCTTTTTGCACGGATTGAACCAACGACAGCAACGCGGCGCCATCGACCAACTCGACGGGCTTGCCCTCGGCGAAGGCAACGGCTTCTCGGGTGAAGCGCCCCGACGTGACAACAATGACCTTGTCGGCGTTGTGATGGGTGAGCAGGCCGAATTGTTCACGGATGATAGGTGCACCGACGGACTGGGTCTTCCAGCGCTTGCATTGGACCAAGGCGGTCTGGCCATCCTTGCGAAGGATCAGATCAATCCCTCCATCGGCTCCCCCCGCGATAGATTCTTCTACCGTGTAACCTTTGCGACGATAGGCCTCACCAACTAACCACTCAAACTGCTGCCAGGTTAGTGCACGTAACGATTCGAGATCGCGCTGGGAGTCGAGGAGGGCGCGCTTCTTTGCGGCCATCACGGCGGAGACTACAGCTAGCAGACCGAGTCCGATAAGTGCGAACCACGACAGGCCAGCGGCAGACTTCGCGAAAGCGGCCCAGAACAAATTATCGAAGTCGATGCCGGGAAGAACCCAACGTAGGGAGACGAAAGTAGCCACCGCGAATATTGCGCTGACCTGCCATGGTAGCATTACGAGGATTTCGACGAGGGAGGGGTTCCGGCGGAACATAAGATTAAAAGCTTTCGACGTTGCCTGCGAGAATGCGGATTAGCGGCACGTAGATCGGAGGCCGTATAGGGGCGAACCTTGAAAAAGCTGCGCTCCAGGCGGTGCGGAACTTCCTGAAGCGGGGCGGCGCAGGAAGTGGAGAGGTCAAGGCACGGTAAACAGGGGGCGCCGGATCAGCATCAGCGACGAACGCTTTGATCTTTTGACGTGCGGCGACTCGAGAAGACATCAAGCAGAAGCGGGAAGCCGCCGGTTATGTGAAACGATTTTGTAGGTGCAATTCAATTACCGCGAGGTGGGTCAGGGAAGACGACGGGAAGAGAAAGATTGGTTTGGCGGGGAGCGATGGAGTGGGTTGGGTGAGGGACATGAAAGCGGTCGTGATTTCTCAGCCGGGGGAAGCGGGGGTGTTGACGGTGGCGGAGCGGGCGGAGCCGGAGGTGGGGGCGGGGCAGGTGTTGATCTCCGTGAAGGCGGCGGGGGTGAATCGCGCGGATGTGATTCAGCGGAAGGGGAAGTATCCGGCGCCGAAAGGTGTCGCGGCGGATGTGCCGGGGCTGGAAGTCGCGGGCGTGGTGGAGGCGTGCGGCGGAGGTGTCGGGCGGTGGAAGGTGGGCGATGCGGTGTGCGCGTTGTTAGCGGGCGGAGGTTATGCGGAGAAGGTGGTGGTGGATGCGGGGCATTGTCTGCCGGTGCCGCGGGGGATGTCGTGGACGGATGCGGCGGCGTTGCCGGAGGCGATGTTCACGGTGTGGTCGAATGTGTTTCAGCGCGGGCGGCTGAGTGCGGGCGAGACGTTGCTCGTGCATGGCGGGACGAGCGGGATCGGGATGGCGGCGATCCAGTTGGCGCGGGCGTTGGGGGCGCGAGTGTTTGCGACGGCGGGGAGCGAGGAGAAGTGTCGCGCGGCGGAGGCGGCGGGCGCGGAACGGTGTATCAATTATCGCACGACGGACTTCGAGGCGGAGTTGAAGGGGGTGGGCGTCGACGTGGTGCTCGACATGGTCGGCGGGGATTACGTGGCGAAAAATCTGAATCTGCTGCGGCCGGAGGGGCGGCTGGTGTTCATCAACACGGCGAAGGGCGCGAAGGTGGAGGTGAATTTGATGCAGGTGATGGCGCAGCGGTTGACGATCACGGGGAGCACGCTGCGGGCGCGGGAGACGGAGTTTAAGAGCGCGCTGGCGGCGGAGATCGAGGCGCGGGTGTGGCCGTTGATCGAGGCGGGGAAGGTGAAGGCGAGCGTGTTTCGCGTTTTCCCGATGAGCGAGGCGGCGGGGGCGCACCGGCTGATGGAGAGCAGTGCGCATGTGGGAAAGATTGTTTTGGAGTGGGGGCGGGGGAGGTGAGAGTTGAGAGATGAGGGTTGAGTGAGGAGGGCGCTGAGCTGAGAGCTTGGAGCTCAGTGTCCTGTCCCGCAGGAAACCTCGATAATTCGGGGCACCTGACAGTGGTTGTCATTCTGAGCGTAGCGAAGAATCCAATGCGACGATCGGCCGCGGACGCACACGTGGATTTTTCGCTGCGCTCAGAATGACAGCCATCACTTGGCATTCGAATTCCTAACGTTACTTGCGGGACAGGACATTAGAGGCTGGAGCGGGGAGCGCGCGGCGGGGAAAGAGAGAAAGAGGAAAGAGTAAGATTAGGAATGGAGCTTCGCGCGAAGGTCGGTGTGGAGTTGGGCGAGGGCGGGGGTGTCGATGTTTTTGGCGCGGGCGCGGCGGAGGGGTTCGCCCCAGATGGGGTCGAGTTCGACTTCGCGGCCGGCGAGGTAGTCGACGAGACTGGACGGTTGATAGGCGCCCATGGGCGGGGTGACGCGGAGTTGTTCGTCGATGAAGGCGTCGGTGATCGTGACGCCGTGAGCGGCGGCGGCGCGTTGGACGTCTTGCATCAATGCGCGGGCGCGGGCGACGAGGGCGGGATCGGCGCAGATACGGTCGGTGGTGAGTCCGCCGGCGGCGATGGCGAGACCGTTGAAAGGGATGTTCCAGACGAGTTTGTGCCAGCGGGCGGAGCGGACGTCGTCGGTGAGTTGGACGCGGATGTGCGCGGCGTCGAGGGTGTCGGCGAGGCGGCGGGTGCGGTCGGTGGCGGGGCCGGAGAATTCGCCGAGGATGATGAAACCGGCGCGATAGACGGTGACCTCGGCGGGGGCGGTGCGGGTGGCGCCGATGATGCCGAGGGCGCTGAGGACGCGATGAGCGCCGACGAGGGAGGCGAGATGTTCGTCGGGGCCGAGTCCGTTTTGGATGGTGAGGACGGCGGTGTCGGCGTGGAGGAGAGGCGGAAGGAGTTGGGCGAGGGAGTCGTTGGCGGTGGCTTTGAGCGTGATGAAGACGAGATCGACGGGACCGATGTCGGCGGTGTCGGTGAACGCGGCGACCGGGCGAAGCTCGAGGGTTTCGTGGGATTCGTTGAGGTGCGCGAGGATCGAGCCGCGGGTGCGAACGGTGGGGAGATCGCTGCGGATGAGAAAGCGGACGTCGTGGCCGGCGAGGGCGAGACGCGTGCCGTAGTAGAGTCCGAGGGCGCCGGAGCCGAGGATGGCGATGGTCATGGGAGAATGTTTTTAAGATCCAAGCTCCAAGATCCAAGCTCCAGGGGAATGACCAATGATCAAGAAGCGCGAGCGAGCTCGCGGCCTATGGGCGGAGAGCGCGAATCAGGAGCGGCGGGGGCGGAAGTAATAGAGGCTGAAAAGGAGCATGAGGATGCCGAGGTAACGGAGGCCCGGGCTGCGGAGCATCATGAATGCGGCGCCAAAGTAGAAAATGGAGATCAGGATGGTGACGAGGGTGCGGCGAAAGTCGTCGGCGGGGCGGTCGGCCGGCGGGCGGCGAGAGGTGGAGGAATTGCGGTGGGCGGGGTTTTGCGCGAGGTCGCGGTCGTAGGCGGCGCGGCGGGCGGGATCGCTGAGGACCTCGTAGGCGGCGTTGATGGCCTTCATGGCGGCTTCGTTTTCGGCGGTGCGGCTGCGGTCGTGGTCGGGGTGGTATTTGCGCGCGAGGGAACGGTAGGCGGCTTGGATGACCTCGATGGGGGCGTCGCGAGAGACTTTGAGCGTGTCGTAGTGGGTGCGCACCGGGTGAGGAGGCGGAAAAGCTGAAACACTGAAAAGCTGAAACGCTGAAATCGGGCGGCTTTGGAGGCTAAGTGGGTGAGTTCGCGAGCGGGGCGGTCGGCCGGGGAGCGGAAAACTTTAGGAGAATTTTCGATTATTTTGTGGCGGGCGACGAGACGGTGGATTGTTTCGGGTGTATGCGCGTGCGCGGACTCGCAGGTATCTTGCTGGTGATGGGAGCGATCGGCGGGGCGTTGGCGGTTTTTGGAGGGAAGGAGAGAAGGGACGCTTGGGACGCGAGAACGAGTGAAGGAGCGGCAGACGCGTCGGTAGGGGAAGTGATTTGGAAAGCGGAGAGGGAGTCGCGCGAAATTCAAAATCACGCGTTGGCCGCTAGGGAGCTCGCGGCTACGGCGAGGGTGGTGGAGGCGACCGAGGAGGAGAATGCGGCTTTGGCGGAGACGATCCAGTTGCAGCAGATGGCGGAAGGGACGGGGTTGGAACTGGCGCCGGAGCAATGGGCGGCGCTGGCGGAGGTGACGCGTCGGATGCAGGTGTGGCGGGGAGTGGTTGAAGCGGAAATTGGGGCGGTGCAGGTGGTGGCGCCCGGGCGATGGCGGATGGATGTGCCGGGGTATGTGGAGATGGGGGCGGGGATGCGGGCGCGGTTTTTTGGAGAAATCGGTGACGTGTTGGGCGCGAGGGTGGCGGCGGACGTCATCGATAAGCTCGGGGCGGAGTTCGAAGGGTATTTCGCGGGATTCGGCGTGAGCTTGCAGACGCTGGATATTTCGGGAGATCAGCGGGGAAGCGACGAGGGGTGGCAGGTGACGAGAACGATCGCGTATTCGAAAAATGTGACGAGCGGGGAGCAGGTGACGGTGAGGCGAGAGACGTATTTTGTGGGGCGGGAGGATCCGGTGGTGGTGAGGGTGAGAGGGTGAGAGGGTGAGGGGGACTACGGGACTACGGACCACGGGACTACGGGATTATGGACTGCGGGACTATGGGTGGCTGGATTTGGGGAAAGTGGGGTGGGGATGTCGGGAGGAGACGGGGTGGATCGTCGATGAGGTGGAGATCTATTTATGAGCACACGGACATTTCCCGGGCCGAGAGTGGTGTCGCGCGAAGAGTGGTTGAAGGCGCGAAAGGAATTACTGGCCGAAGAGAAGGCGTTGACGCGGGCGCGCGATGCGCTGGCGGCGAAGCGCCGACGGCTGCCGATGGTGAAGATTGAGAAGGACTATGTTTTCACGGCGCCGGGAGGGAGGCGGGTGGGATTCGCGGAGTTGTTCGAAGGGCGGCGGCAGTTGTATGTGCATCACTTCATGTGGAACGATGACCGCGGGCACTGCATGGGTTGCACGGCGGCGGCGGATACGGGGTTCGACAATCCGAAGATGCGGGCGTTTCTGGCGGGAAAGGATGTGACCTTCGTGGCGGTGTCGCGGGCGCCGATCGCGGAAATCGAAAAGACGCAGAAGGAGAAAGGGTGGACGTTTCCGTGGTATTCGTCGGAAGGAAGCGATTTCAATTACGATTTCCACGTGACGCTCGATGAGGCGAAAGCGCCGATCGAATACAATTATCGCAACAAGGCGGAGCTGATCGCGGCGGGGGTGAAGGAGGAGGATTTGAGAGGCGATTGGACGGTGAACAGCGTGTTCGTGCGGGACGGCGACGGGGTGTATCACACGTATTCGGCGTTCGCGCGCGGGTTGGATCATTTGTTTGTGCCGGTGAATTTTTTGGATCTGACGCCGTATGGGCGGCAGGAGGATTGGGAGGATTCGCCGGAAGGGTGGCCGCAACGGCCGACGTATGGCTGAGAGGCGTGGTGGCGGATGGAAAAGCACGGTCAGGTTGACCGTGCTACGGTGCGAGGGGCGCGATTTCGGAACGGCGGGGTCGGGAGACCCCGCCCTACACGGGAGGGGTGCGGGTTTGGGAGGGGGAAGCTTTCAGGGAGTTGGGCAGAGGTTGGGCGTTGAGGCCGGTGGCGCGGCGGCGTAGCGACGAAGGATGAGCAAAGAGTCGCGTCGACGGAATGGGGTGATCGTGGTGGTGCTGCTGGTTTTGGCGGTGCTGTTGTTGTTGTTGTTCGTGCGATGCCGGCCCGAGCAGACGGGCGTGACGCCGGCGACGGCGGCTCAGGAGCTGAGCGAGAAGTCGGATGCGGCGGTGCTGCAGCCGAGTGGGCCGGCGGAACCGACGAAGGAAACGGAGGAGGTGCTGACGCCGGCGACGGTGCAGGGGCCGAGCGAAGTGGAAGCGGGGGCCAAGTTTGCCGTCGCCTGGACAGGGCCGAACAACGAGCAGGATTTCATCACGATCGTGAAGCCGGACGCGCCGGAGCGCGCGTATTCAAATTATGAAGACGTGCGGCGGGGAAATCCGCTGGAGCTGACGGCGCCGATCGAGGCGGGGGAATGGGAACTCCGTTATGTAACGAGCAAGACGCGGACGGTGTTGGGACGGGCGCCGTTGCGGGTGACGGCGGCGGAGGCGACGTTGGACGCGCCGCGCGCGGCGGTGCTGGGAAGCGAGATCGAAGTTGCGTGGACGGGGCCGAACAATGCGCAGGATTATGTGACGGTCGTGCGGGTGGAGACGCCGGACGGGAAGTATGGAAATTACACAGAAACGAAGGGCGGATCGCCGCTGAGGTTGAAGATGCCGCCGGAGGCGGGAGCGTGGGAAATTCGTTATGTGACGGGGCAGGGGGCGAAGGTGTTGGCGCGGCGGGCGATCGAGGTTAGGGAAGCGGAGATCGAGTTGTCGGCGCCGCGGGAGGCGATTGCGGGATCGGAGGTGGAGGTGGAGTGGAAAGGGCCGAACAACACGCAGGATTACATCACGATTGTCGCGAAGGGGACGAAGGACGGGCAGTATGGAAACTATCGCGAGACGCGGCACGGGTCGCCGTTGAAGGTGACGGCGCCGATCGAGGCGGGAGAGGCGGAGCTCAGGTATATGTCCGGGCAGGGCGGACGGGTGTTGGGGCGGCGGGACATCCGAGTGGTTGCGGCGGAGGTGACGCTGGACGCGGTCGACACGGTGAAGGCGGGCGAGACGGTGGAAGTCGCGTGGACGGGGCCGAATCATCCGAGCGATTACATCACGATCGTTCCGGCGGATTTGCCCGACGGGAGGTATGCGGCGTATGCGGAAACGAAGAAAGGATCGCCGGTGAAGATCGCGGCGCCGAAAGAGGCGGGGGCGGCGGAGATTCGCTATGTGGCGGGGCAGGGATCGAAGACGCTGGCGAGGCGGGCGCTGCGGGTGGAGTAGCGGCGCGGTGCGGCCGGCACGCGTGGAGGCGTGCCACCACATGTAGGTGGAACTTCAATACACTTCGGGCCAGAGATCGCGACCGTAGACGGTGGCGAAGCGGGAGGGGATTTCGTCGAAGGAGTCGATCCAGAGGGCGCGGGTGCCGAGACGCCGGAGGGAAATGTCGATGAGTGCGTCGACTTCGCGGGAAGCGGTGCGGCGAAGGATGGCGAAGTGGCGGAGGGCGACGCGCGGGCTGGAGGCGTCGCGTCCGCTCTGCCGGCGGCGTTCGGCGGTGGAATAGTGAAGGAGGCGGCGGATGTTTTCGTCGTTCATCGAGAGGCCGATGAAGAGGCAGTTGTATTCCCGGAGCAGATACAGGAACGTGTAGTTGAAGACGCTGTGGGGCTGGTTGAAGACGTCGAAGTATTCGCCCTCGGTGAAGACGGAGCGGAGCTCGTGGGTGTCGTCCTGGCGGTGGTGGCGGCCGAACTTGAGCAGCCCGTGCATGTGGTAGATGGGGATGCGGCCGATGCGTTGGGTTTTGTCGGCGCGCTCGATGGTGCGGAAAAGGTAGGCGTGGTAGCGGGCGGCGGCGTAGGTGCGGAGGACGGCGTCGAGGTTGAAGTTGACGACGGCGCGGATGCGCGGGTTGGGGAGGAACTCGGCGCGGGAGGAGTCGTGTTGGACGCAGAGCGCGGTGACGGCGCGCATCGTGGGGCTGTGGTCCTGGACGAAATCGACGAGCTTGCGGCGCTGTGAGGCGGTGGTGATGGCGTCGTGGAACGGGAAGTCGCGGTAGAGTTGCTCGCGCAGGATGTCGGAGAAGCGCCGGCCGCGAGGGGTTTTGGATTCGAGGATGCCGGCGATGGCGGGGAAGGTGGCGCCGGTGTCGATCAATGCCTGGACGGTTTTTTGTCCGTGGCGCTGAGGAAGGCAGCATTCGCCCACGCGGAGGAGGAGTTCGGGCCAGTTAGGAAGGCCGCAGCCGGCGGAGACGCCGGCGCCCAAGGCGAGCACGAGACCTTGGGATTCGTAGCGCGAGCGGAGGAGTAGCCAGCAGTCGCGAGAAGGGTCGGAGCGGGTGCGAGGCATGGCTGTTCGGCAACGGGGTGGGGGCGCGGCGGGGTGGAATGGAAAGGGAGAAAGATAAAAGGAAAGAGAAAGATTTCTATTTGGCGGGGAGGGAGCGGAGGAGATGGGCGAGGAGGGCGAGCCAGAGGAGAGAAGCGACGGCGACGGGTATCCACATTCCGAGGACGGCGCCCATAGGGATGAGGAAGGTGAGGATTTGCCAGAGGAGCGCGGCGCCGAGGCGGAGGACGTCGGAGCGATGTTCGGCGGAGTCGGGCGTGCGCCAATCGCGGGGCCAGAGGCCGAGTGGGCGGATGCGTTGGTAGAAGGCGCGAAGTTCGTCGGTGGCGACGGGGGCGGTGGCCCAGGTGGCGAGGAGGGAGAAGACGAGCGAGGTGCCGGCGATGACGAGGAATTGTTGGGCCTCGTTCCAGTGGATGGGTTGGAGGCGGAAGAGGATGAAAGCGGCGGCGAAACCGGCGGCGACGCCGAGGGCGAAGCCGGCGCCGTTGAAGCGCGGCCAATACCAACGAAGGGCAAACGGAACGAGGAAGGCGGGGAACAGCAGCATGACGATGCTGACCCAAACGCCGAGGACGCTGGCGCCGGCGGCGAGAGCGATGACCAGGCCGGCTCCGACGATGAGAGCGGAGGCGAGGTAGCCGGCCCAGACGAGTTCGCGGGAGGACGCACGTGGGCGGAAGGGTTCGTAGAGATCTTTGACGATGTAGGACGCGCCGGCGTTCACCGTGCTATCGAAGGTGGACATGGCGGCGGCGAGGAGGGCGGCGATGACCAGGCCGCGGATGCCCGGCGGGAAATATTCGGATTGGAGGACGAGCGGGAGGACGCGTTCGGCGTCGGCGATGGAAGAACCATCGAGACCGAGGGTGACGGCGAGGATGGCGAAGCCGAGGACCATGGGCCAGCGGAACGCGAAGAGGACGGTCCAGAGCATGCCGATCTTCTGGCACTCGGCGTCGGTGCGGGCGGCGTAGTAGCGTTGCGCCATGTAGGCGGAGCCGCCGCTGCCGCCGAGGCCTTCGAGGATGCCTTTGAGCGCCCAGACGGCGAGGAACCAGCCGAACGGTTCGTAGGGAGCGAGCGCGGAATGATTGCCCAGCGTGGGAATGAATTGGTTGAGCGCGGCGCCGGGCCAGGCAGCGAGGAGATCGGGAGTGATCTGTTGAGCGGCGATCACGGAGATGTAGATCGCGGCGGCGGCGATGATCGTGGCTTGGAAGACATCGGTCCAGACGACGGCGTAGATTCCGCCGATGAGGGTGTAAACGAATGTGACGACGGCCATGCCGACCGTGCATTGCAGCGGAGTGAAAGGGAGAAATTCGGCGAGGAATTTTCCGCCAGCCGTGAAGAAGAACACGACCATCGCAACGGTGATGATGATGTAGGTGAGTGCGGCGGTGGTGCGAGCGGCGCGGCCCTGGAGGCCGCGGCCGAAGCGGAGGAGCATCCATTCGGCGGTGGTCATGACGGCGGAGCGGCGGTGCCATTTGCCCATGAACGCAAGGAAGACGGCGATGGGTAGAACGACGCCGCCACGCAATTCGACGAAGAAGCCGTGCAGGCCGTAGAGATGAATCAAGGCGACGATCGCCATGGTGCCAGCGACGTCGAGATTGCTGCTCATGCCCGACGCGCCGAGCGCCCACCACGGCATGGCGCGTCCGCCGAGGAAGTAGGCTTCGCTGCTTTCGCCTGCGCGGCGGGCGAGGATGATTCCGATGAAGGCAAGGGCGACGAGGTAGGCGGCGAGGATGGCGTAGTCGATCGGCTGCATGAAGCGGGACGGAGGGGCGGGAGTGAGCGCGCGTAAACGCGAGGCGCGCGCGGATGGGTTGAGGTGTTTTGGGTGGCGGTGGGGTTGGAAGGCGACGAGTCGGCGTGGCTGACAAGTTGGTCAGCTGGCGGAGCGTGGAACGGACGAGCGCGGTGAGGGCACCGCGCCTCCATCAGAGGAGAAGCGATGAAGGGCGCTAGCGGCGGCGGGTGGCGAAGGCGGTGGCGAGACCGGCGGCGGCGACGACGAGGGAACTGGTGAGAACCGGATGAAGGGAGGCGCGCGTGTAGTAGCTCGTGCGCATCGAGTGGCCGGGGTATTGGCCGTGGACGCGTCCGTCGTTGCCTGGGCGATGGAGTGCGCCCTCTTGATGCGCGTAGCCGCCGTGGCCGGGCTGGGTTTGCTGGCGGGTCATCACTTTCTCGCCGACCTTGTCCATGAGGCGCGGAGCGAGGCGATTCGCGACGCTCATGACCCGGCCGCCGCTGCCGATGAAGATGTCGCGTTTCGGGTGCGTGGCGGCGAAGAGGATGGCGTGCGCGACCTCCTCGGGCTGGTAAACGGGAGGCGGGAGACTGGCTTCGCGATCGAGGTAGTTGCGCGCGTGCTGGATGTAAGGCGTGTTGATGGCGGAAGGTTTGATGAGCGTGACGGAGATGGGGGCGCGTTCGGCTTCGAGCTCCATGCGCAGGGCGTCGGTGAAGCCCTTCACGGCGTGCTTGGAAGCTGAATACATGCCCTGGATGGGAACGGCGGTATCGGAGAGGACGGAGCCGATGTTGATGATGGCGCCGCCGCCGCGCTGGCGGAGATGGCTGGCGGCGATGAGCGAACCGTAAACGACGCCCCAGAAATTGGTGTCGAAGAGGCGGCGGTGATCTTCGTCGGAAACCTCGGCGAGGTGGCCGTAGATGGTGACGCCGGCGTTGTTGACCCAGGTGTCGAAACCGCCGAAGCGATCGACGGCGAGGTCGGCGGCTTGTTGGAGATCCTCGCGGCGGCCGACGTCGGCGACGGAGTAGGCGACGTGGGCGCCGCGCGAGGTGAGTTCGTCGGTGATGGCCTGGAGGGCTTCTTCGTTGCGGGCGACGAGGACGAGACGCGCGCCCTTGCGGGCGGCGGCGCGGGCGGTGGCGAGGCCGATGCCGCTGGTGGCGCCGGTGATGACGATCGTTTGTTGAGAGAGGGAGCGGAGGTGCATGGGAGGAAATAGGTTTGGAGTTTTGAGTTTGGAGTTGTGGATGGCGGGAACGTAGTGCGGGGGGAGCGGAGGTGCCATGGGGGTGGGGCCCGATTTTCGGGCGCGTTTCCCGCGTGAGGAAAAAGAGAAAGCAGGGGGCGGAATGAGGGCGCAAAAAAGCTCCGGGCGGGGTGGCCCGGAGCGAAAGGAAGCTGGAGTTGGAAGTGAGTTTAGGTCGTGGCGGGGGAGCGGCGGGTGCGGCGCCAGGCGACGAGGCCGACGAGGCCGGCGGCGGCGAAGGCGGCGTAGGTGGAAGGTTCGGGGACCGGGGTGAAGTTGACGGTGCCGTAGAGGTCGACCTTGCCGGTTTTGCCTTCGCCGATCAGCTGGCCGGATTCGCTGAGGTAATCCTGATCGCTGAACGTGACGGTGAAATCCACGAGCGTGTGGTTGATCTTGAGCGATGCCGGAGCGGAGTAGCCGACGAAGAAGACGTCGGGCACGAAGCCGAAGTTGGGCGTGTTCTCGATCGCGAACGTGAGGGTGGTGAGCTTGTGGTTCAGCACGCCGTTGGACGGGAGGTTCAGGTAGAGGTCCATCGTCGCGAACGAGGCGGCGCTGTCGAAGAGCGTGAGGCCGTTCTTGATTTTGACGCGACCGAGGTCGAACGAGTCGCCGTGGCCGACGCCGCTGAAGGTGTCGCCGGTGAATTCGATGGACGTGTTCGGGATGAACGGCACGGGGAGGCCGGTATGGAGCGTCGAGGTGACGGGGCCGTTGTTGATCCAGGTGAAGATCGAGTCGGAGCCGGTGAATTCGCCGCGGGTGGAACCGGCGAGCGAAAGCTGGGCGTGAGCGCTGGGGAGAAGTGCGACGAGGCCGAGAGCGGCCAGCCGCGCGAGCGAGCTGAACAGATGCATGTGTGCGTGATGAGGGTTGAGTTGGACGGATGTTGAAGCGATTGAAGCGGACGAACGCGTGCGAACGAGCACGCGGATTGGACTCGGAATCGGTCGTGTGGGAGCGGGGTCTTCGCAAGCGGTGGGGCTTGTCGGAAAACGGGTAGAGTGTTCTACGGAAAACCCTTAGCGCGGCGGGCGGGCGTGACGGACTTTTGCTCTCAAGGAGCGGGGTGGGGGCACCCCGCCTCCATTGGCGAGCGGTGGGGGCACGGGCAGGTTGTCCGTGCTACGGACTCATGATGCGGAGGCTGGCGGGGCGGAGGGTGAATTCGACGATGGGGCCGGCCGAGTGCAGTTCGCCGTCGGTGTGGAGCGGGCCGGAAGAGGAGCGTTCGATCGTGAAGCGCGGGGCGCGAAGATGGAAGACGCCGCGATGGCGATGGATCGAGCCGTGGAAAAGGCGGCCGAGGAGCGAGGCGGAGTTGGTCAACGTGGGCCGTGGGATCGCGGTGAGATCGAGGAGGCCGTCGTCGGCGCGGGCGCCGGGAGCGATGAGGGCGTTGTTGCCGTATTGGTCGCTGTTGGCGACGGCGAGGGTGAAGGCGGTGATCTCGTGACGGGTGTGGGCGGAGGTGATGGTGAACTCCTGCGGCTGCCAGCGGGTGAAGGCGGTGGCGCTGGTGCTGAGGTAGCGGATGAAGCCGCGCGACGTGAGCGTGTTGAACTTTTCGGCGATGTGAGCTTCGAAGCCGAGGCCGGCGACGGTGAAGAACGGATGATTGTCGGCGAGGCCGGTATCGATGAGGCGGGGCGTCCCCGTTTTTAGGATACGCAGCGCGTGCTCCACGGTGCCGTGAATGCCGAGGTGGCGGCCGAGACCGTCGCCGGAGCCGCAAGGGACGAGTCCGAGGACGGCGGGTGTGTCGATGAGCGCGGTGGCGACCTCGTTCATGGTGCCGTCGCCGCCGACCGCGACGATGAGCTCGCAGCGATCGTCGAGGGCGCGGGCGGCGAGTTCGGTCGCGTGACGGGCGCGCTCGGTGAAGACGATTTCGGCGTCGTGCGCGTTGGCGAAAGCGCGAAGTGCAGCGGTGGCGCGCGTGGCGCGGCCGGAGCGCGGGTTGACGATGAAGCGGGTTTTCAAACGGGCGAAGCGGAGAAAGACGTCCGTTGGTGGCGGGATCGCTGTCGGGAGGCCTCAAGCCCGATGAGGACATCGGGCTCCACCTACATCACTCGCAACACCGTGTAGGTGCGTTTGCCTTTGCGGAGGAGGAGGTATTGTCCGAAGAGGAGGTCGGCGGTCGTGAGGGAGCGGGCGAGGTCGGCGGAGCGGACGTTGTTCACGTAGATGCCGCCGCCCTCGATGTCTTTGCGGGCCTGGCCTTTTGATGAGCAGAGGCCGGCGTGGACGAGGATGTCGATGAGCGGGGTGCCGGCGGATTCGAGTTTGGATTTTTCGAGGTCTTTGGTGGGGACTTCGCCGACAACGTCGTTGAAAACAGATTCGCTGATTCCTTCGAGACCGCCGCCGAAAAGGATTTCGCTGGCGCGGATGGCGTCGGCGGTGGCGGAGGCGCCGTGGACGATCGTGGTGACCTCGCGAGCGAGGGCGCGGTGGGCTTCGCGGGCGCCGGGGTTGGCGGCGTGTCGGGCTTCGAGGTCGTCGATGGCGGGTTGGTCGAGGAACGTGAATTTCTTGAGGTAGGTGACGACCATGGCGTCCTCGGTATTCACGAAGAACTGGTAGAATTTGTAGGGACTCGTGCGTTGCGGATCGAGCCAGACGGCGCCGGATTCGGTTTTGCCGAATTTGGTGCCGTCGGATTTGGTGATGAGCGGGAACGTCCAACCCCAGGCGGAGGCGCCGAGTTTTTTGCGGATGAGATCGGTGCCGGCGACGATGTTGCCCCATTGGTCGCTGCCGCCGATCTGGAGCTCGCAGTTGAAGTCGCGGCGGAGGATGTAGAAATCGTGGGCCTGGAGGAGCTGGTAGCTGAATTCGGTGTAGCTGATCCCGCTATCGGAGCTCAGGCGGGACTGGACGGAGTCCTTCGCGAGCATGACGTTGAGGGAAAAATGTTTTCCGACGTCGCGGAGGAAATCGAGGAAGCTGATGGGCGCGGTCCAGTCGGCGTTGTCGACGAGCCGGGCGGGGTTGTGCGGGGCGTCGAAGTCGAGGAGGCGGCCGAGCTGGGATTTGATGGAAGCGACGTTGTGCGCGAGTTGTTCGCGGGTGAGGAGGTTGCGTTCGGCGGATTTGCCGGACGGGTCGCCGACCATGCCGGTGGCGCCGCCGGCGAGGGCGATGGGGTGGTGGCCGGCGAGTTGGAAGCGGCGCAGCGTGAGCTGGCCCATGAGGTGGCCGACGTGGAGGGAGTCGCCGGTGGGATCGAAGCCGCAGTAGAGCGTGACCGGGCCTTCGGCGATGCGCTTTGCGAGGGCGTCGAGGTCGGTGCAGTCGGCGAGCAGGCCGCGCCATTGCAAGTCTTCGAGGAAGGTCATGGGAGGAGGAGTTAACGGAGCGCGGGAGTTTTGGGGCAAAACAAAAGTCGGAAGGGCTGAAGCGATGCGGGTGCTAATGGGGAAGAAGGGTGGGTGAGAAACGGGACTTCTTTCGGGAAAAACGATTTGCGCGAAATGCGGGGGGCGGTTCTACCTTTCATTCCGCTCGCGCGGCGACGTGCGCCGTGAAAGCGAAACATCTACCCTGTTCCTCTTCATAACATGCCTCTCGCCATCGGTTCCAAAGCTCCGGATTTCACGCTCAAGACGAAGACCGCGGACGGTCCCAAAGATGTGACGTTGAGCGATAACTTCGGGAAGAAGCAGACGGTGTTGTTGTTTTTCCCGGCGGCGTTCACGGGCGTGTGCACGCAGGAGATGTGCGATACCTCGTCGGGCTTGGGTGAATACACGAATCTGGGCGCGGAGGTTTATGGCATCAGTGTGGACAATCCCTTCGCGCAGGAAGCGTGGGCGAAGCAGAACAACATCGGCATCACGCTGCTGAGCGATTTGAACAAGACGGTGACGAAGGCGTATGATGTGCTTTTTCCGAACCTGGTCGGGATGTATGAGACATCGGCGCGGGCGGCGTTCGTGATCGGCCAGGATGGCGTGATCAAATATGCGGAGCAGACCGCGACGCCGAAGGATCTGCCGAACTTTGCGGCGGTGAAAGCGGCGTTGGCGAAGTAACAAGCAATCCTGTCAAATGTGGCGCGGCGGGCGCGCCACCTACACTTTCGAAACATGAATCTTCCGAATCCGTTCAACACCCTGCAGAGCTTTTCGGCCAACGGGGCGACGCATCAATTTTACTCGCTGCCGGCGCTGGCGTCGGCGGGGTTTGAAGTGAAGAAGCTGCCGGTGTCGGTGCGGCTCGTGCTCGAGTCGCTGCTGCGCAATGCCGACGGCAAACGCGTATCCGAACAAGCGATTCGCAGTCTGGCGTCGTGGGGCGCGAAGGCGGAGCGGACGGAGGAGATTCCCTTCGTGGTGGCGCGGATCGTGTTGCAGGACTTCACGGGTGTGCCGCTGCTGGTCGATCTTGCGGCGATGCGCGCGGCGGTGGCGCGGATGGGGAAGGATCCGAAGATCATCGAGCCGCTTGTGCCGGTGGATCTGGTGGTTGACCATTCGGTGCAGGTGGATTTCGCGGGCAGTGCGGAAGCGCTGACGAAGAACCTTGAGTTGGAGTTCACGCGGAATCGCGAGCGCTATCAGTTCCTGAAGTGGGGCATGCAGGCGTTCGACACGTTCAAGGTCGTGCCGCCGGGCATCGGCATCGTGCACCAGGTGAATCTCGAGTATCTGGCGAAAGGCGTGTTGAGCGACGCGAGCGGTGTTTATTATCCGGATACGCTCGTGGGCACGGATTCGCACACGACGATGATCAACGGACTCGGCATTGTGGGCGGGGGCGTGGGTGGGATCGAAGCCGAGGCGGGCATGCTCGGGCAGCCGGTGTATTTCCTGACGCCCGACGTGGTCGGCGTGCATTTGACGGGCGCTTTGCGTGAAGGGGTGACGGCGACGGACCTGGCGTTGACGATCACGCAGATGCTGCGGAAGGCGAAGGTCGTTGGAAAGTTCGTGGAGTTTTACGGACCGGGCGCGGCGGCGCTGCCCGTGGTGGACCGCGCGACGATCGCGAACATGGCGCCGGAGTATGGCGCGACGATGGGTTTCTTCCCGATCGACGAAGAATGCTCGAACTACCTCCGGTCGACGGGGCGCGACGACAAGCACGTGGCGTTGTATGAGGCGTATTACAAGGCGCAGCAGCTTTGGGGCATGCCGAAGCGGGGCGAGATCGAGTATTCGGTGGATCTGGAGCTCGACCTCGGGTCGGTGCAGCCGAGCGTGGCGGGGCCGAAGCGGCCGCAGGATCGCATCGAGCTGCCGAAGCTGGGAGAGGAGTTCCGGGCGGCGTTTTCGCGACCGGTGACGGAAAACGGATTTGGCAAGCCGGCGGAAGAGCTCGAAAAGTCGGTGCACGTTGAAGGTGGCGGTTGGACCCGCCAATCCGGCAGCGGCGGAGCGCAGGATACGGACAATCTCAAGCCGGCCAATGGCGCGAAAGCGGCGGGGCTGCACAGCGACGTCAGCCAGAAGGATACGAGCGTGACGACGGAGCGCGAAATGGCGAACAACCGTCCGACGCCCGATCCGGTTTCGATTCGCGCGAAGCGGATCGATGGCGAAGTCGGACATGGCAGCGTGTTGATCGCGGCGATCACGAGTTGCACGAACACGTCGAATCCGAGCGTGATGCTTGCGGCGGGTTTGCTGGCGAAGAAGGCGGTCGAGCGCGGGCTGCGGGTGAATCCCGTGGTGAAGTCGTCGCTGGCGCCCGGTTCGCGTGTGGTGACGGATTACTTGGAGAAGACAGGGCTGCAGCCTTATCTCGATCAGCTCGGATTCCAGACGGTCGGTTACGGTTGCACGACCTGCATCGGCAATTCGGGTCCGCTGCATCCGGCGATCGAGGAAGCGGTGACGAAGAACGATCTGGTGGCGGCGTCGGTGTTGTCAGGCAACCGCAACTTCGAGGCGCGCGTGCATCAGAACATCAAGGCGAACTTCCTGATGTCGCCGCCGCTGGTGGTGGCGTTCGCGCTGGCGGGTCGGGTCGATGTCGACCTGTCGAAGGAACCGATCGGTCATGATCGCGACGGCAAGGACGTGTATCTGCGGGATCTCTGGCCGACGTTGCAGGACGTGCGCGATCACATGCGCGCGGCGTTGAAGCCGGAAGTATTTCGGAAGCTCTACAGCGATTTTGCGGAGCAGAATCCGAAGTGGAACGAGATCCCCTCGACGACGGGCAATGTTTACCAGTTCGACGAGAAATCGACTTACATCCAGGAGCCGCCGTTCTTTGCCGGTTTCGGAATGCAGCCGGGAACGATCGAGGAAATCAAAGGCGCGCGGGCGCTGGGGATTTTTGGCGATTCGGTGACGACGGACCACATCTCTCCGGCGGGCGCGATCAAGAAGACGTCGCCGGCGGGCCGTTATCTGTTGGAGAACGGGGTGCCCTTCGAAGAGTTCAACTCGTATGGCTCGCGCCGTGGCAACGACCGCGTGATGGTGCGTGGCACGTTCGCGAATGTGCGCATCAAGAACCTGATGCTCGGCGGCAAGGAAGGCGGCAGCACGCTCTACTTTGCGAAAGGTGCGGAGCAGGGTGAAGAGATGTCGATCTACGATGCGGCCTCGCGCTACATTGCGGACGGCGTGCCCTTGATCGTGCTGGCGGGCCAGGAGTATGGGACGGGTTCTTCGCGCGATTGGGCGGCGAAAGGCACGAACCTGTTGGGCGTCAAGGTGGTCGTCGCGCAGAGCTTCGAGCGGATTCACCGGTCGAATCTCGTGGGCATGGGCGTGTTGCCGGTGCAGTTCAAGGAAGGCACGACGGCGCAATCGCTCAATCTCGACGGCTCCGAGATGTTCGACGTGCTCGGGTTGAACATGGCGTTGAAACCGCAACAGGACCTGACGCTGAAGATCACGCGGAAGGATGGAACGGTGACGCTCGTGCCGGTGCGTTGCCGGATCGATACGCCGATCGAAATCGATTACTTCCAGCACGGCGGAATTCTGCCGTATGTGTTGCGGCAGATTGTCGGTCGGAGCTGAGGTGATGAATGAGCTGCGTTCGATTCCGGGTGCCCGGCCGCTGATGCGGCGGGCAGCGGACGCAGAACGGCGGACCGTCGCTTGCGGCCGTGGTGACCGCAGGCACGGTGCGGCGTCTTAACTCCGGGTGGAAACAGAAGTGTGAACTGACATGGCCGAACCTGCTGCAAAATCCGTTTTCCAAGTGGATGCGTTTTCCGATCCCGTGGTGGTGCGCATCACGGGGCGGGCGTGTTTTCAGAACAGTGCGTGTTTGAGGGATTTCGTGACCGAAATTTTGCGGCAGGGGAAATCGCGGTTCGTGCTGGATTTCGAGAAGTGCGAAAGCATGGACAGCACGTTTCTCGGTGTGCTGGCGGGGGTGGCGCTGGACCTCAAGCGGCGACCCGGAGGCGGCAGCATTGTGCTGGCGCGAATGGCGCCGCGGAATCTGGAGCTGGTGCGGAACCTTGGGTTGCACCGGCTTTTGACGATCGATGCGGGCGAGTTGCCCTTGGCGGCAGGCGACGGAGGGAAGATGCTGGATTGTCGGGTGCAGACGGAAGTCGAGCAGGCGCGGCTGGTGTTGGAAGCGCACGAGAATCTGGTGGAAGCGGACGAGTCGAACCGGTCGAAATTCCAGGATGTGCTGGCGTTTTTGAAAAGCCGCGTGGCGGAAGGGTGAAATCCGCTCGCGCGGATTTGGGGTTCCGAGTTTGGAGTTTCGGGTTCCGGGTTCTGGGTTGAGACACAAGTGGGGGAAATCCGGTTTGCGTCCGGCGAAGCGTAGCGCTCAGTGTGGGCTCGAATGTCCACCGAAGTTAATCACCCGCGCGCTGACCGACACTCACTTCCGGATGCTGCAGGCCGCTTTGGCCGTTATGGCGGCGTGTTTGTGCCGGAGACATTGATGACGGCGCTCGAGGAGTTGGGCGCGGCGTATGAAGTGGCGCGGAAGGATGAAAACTTTCTCGGGGAGTTGCGGCGGCACTTGAAGGAGTTCGCGGGGAGGCCGACGGAGTTGTATTTTGCCGGGCGGCTGACGGAGCACTGTGGTGGTGCGAAGATTTATTTGAAGCGGGAGGATCTGCTGCACACCGGGGCGCACAAGATCAACAACGCGATCGGGCAGGCGTTGCTCGCGCGGCGCATGGGGAAGAAGCGGATCATCGCGGAGACGGGCGCGGGGCAGCACGGCGTGGCGACGGCGGCGGTGTGTGCGAAGTTTGGGTTGGAGTGCGTGGTTTACATGGGCGCGGTCGACATGGAGCGGCAGGCGCTGAACGTGTTTCGCATGCGGCTCATGGGCGCGGAAGTGCGCAGCGTGGAGTCGGGGCAGAAGACGTTGAAGGATGCCGTGAATGAAGCGATGCGCGACTGGGTGACGAATGTGCGCGGGACGCACTACATTCTCGGCTCGGCGTTGGGCTCGCATCCCTATCCGATGATGGTGCGCGATTTTCACCGCGTCATTGGACAAGAAGCGCGCGAGCAGATCATGGCGCGCGAAGGGCGTTTGCCGGACGAGATCGTGGCGTGCGTGGGCGGCGGCTCGAATGCGATCGGGATTTTCTTCGAGTTTCTGGACGAGCCGAATGTGCGTTTGGTCGGAGTCGAAGCGGGCGGGCGCGGGATCAAACGAGGCGAGCACGCGGCGCGTTTCGAAGGGGGAAAACTGGGCGTGTTGCAGGGCGCGAAGACGTATATTTTGCAGGACGAGGATGGGCAGATCGAGCTCACGCATTCGGTGAGCGCGGGCCTGGACTACGCTGCGATCGGGCCGGAGCATGCGTATTATCGGGAGAAGAAGCGGATCGATTTCGCGTATGCGTGCGACGACGAAGTGTTGGAGACGTTTCAGCTGTGTTCGCGGCTCGAAGGGATCATTCCGGCGCTCGAGAGCACGCATGCGTTGGTGCATGGCATCAAGCGCGCGAAGCAGATGCGGAAGGACGAGATCTTGGTGATCAACCTGTCGGGGCGGGGAGACAAGGACGTGAACCAAGTGGCGAAGATGTTGGGCGTGAAACTCTGATGGGCCGCAAAGAGGCGCAGAAGGCGCAAAAGCGGAACGGTTTTCTTTGCGAATTTTGCGCGTTTTTGCGGCCATTCCACGCATGAAAAGCATGACGGGATATGGTCGGGCGGTGGGGGTGGTGGGGAGTTTTACGCTCACGGTGCAGGTGAGCTCGGTGAACCGGAAGACGCTCGATCTGGCGGTGAATGTGCCGAAGGACTGGGAGAGCTTGGAAGCGGCGATCGGCGAGCAAGTGCGAAAGGTGGCGGCGCGAGGACGGGTGAGCGTGGGGGTTGAATTGACCGGTGCACCGGGAGCGAGCGAGATCGTGTGGGACGAGGTGGAGGTGAATGCGGCGATCGACCGGCTGGCGGCGTTGGCGGCGGCGCGTGGGATCGAGTTTGCACCGACGCCGGAGTTGCTGTGGTCGGTGGCGAATTCGCAGCGAAAGGCGGCGGAGCTGCCGTCGGTGGAGGAGGCGGGCCCGGCGGTGCTTGATGCGGTGGAGGAAGCGCTGCGGGCGTTCGTGGCGATGCGGGCGCAGGAAGGCGAGGCGCTGCTGGTGGATTTTCTTGCGCGGTTGAACGTGTTGCGAGGGCACGTCGATGCGATCGCGGCTCGGGCGCCGCAAGTGGCGCCGGCGTATCGGGAGCTGTTGTTTCAACGGCTGCGTCAGGCGGAGCTCGATCTCGATGTGAGCGACGAACGCGTGTTGAAGGAAATCGCGCTCTTTGCGGACCGCTCGGATGTGACGGAGGAGCTGACGCGGTTACGCAGTCATCTCGATCAATTCACGACCTTGTTGAAGTCGAACGGGGAAATCGGGCGAAAGGCGGAGTTCATCCTGCAAGAGATCGGACGCGAGGTGAACACGATTGGGGCGAAGGCGAACGACCTGACCATTTCGAAGGCGGTGATCGAGCTGAAGAACGAGCTCGAGCGCGTGCGGGAGCAGATTGCGAACGTGGAGTGATCGCCGCGCGCGCGGGCGCGCGGAAGCTTCAAGGGCCAAGATCCAAGCTCCGGAGAAGAGCCAAATCGCAGTCACCAAGCCGAGTTTGGCGTTGGGTGATGGGAGCTTCTACTTCGGTTCGCGGAAGGAGCGGATGAGGTAGAGGACGACGCCGACGCAGATGCCGGAGTCGGCGACGTTGAAAGTTGGATACACGTAGCTGCCGAAGTGCAGGTCGATGAAATCGATGACGTGGCCGTGAAGGAGGCGGTCGACGAGGTTGCCGGCGATGCCGCCGCAGAGGAGGCCGAAGGAAATCTGGGTGGCGCGGTGCTGCAGGCCGAGCGTGTGACGCCAGAAGAAGATGCCGACGAGCGTGGCGGCGGCGAGGATTGCGAGGAAGACGCTCTGGCCGGAGAACATGCTCCACGCGGCGCCGGTGTTGCCGACGTGGACGATGTAGAAAAACCCGTCGATGACGGTGATCGCGCCTGGGTGACCGTAGGTCGGAAACGGCAGGTTCGAGTCGATCCAGAACTTAGTCGCCTGGTCGGCGACGAAGACGCCGAAGGCGATGAGAAGAAGCGTGCGGTAGGCGAGCAGGCGCTCGATTTTCGATTTGGGATTCTCGATTTTCGATTGAGCGGACGCGGAGGGCGTCGGCGGCGAAGGGTGTGCCGTGGGGTTCAATCGGGAGTCGAGAATCCAAAATCGATCGTGGCCGCTTATTCGTCGCCGCCGTCTTCGTCCATGATCTTGCCACCTTCTTCGCCGAGTTCGCCGAAGAGTCCGCCGGCGGTGCGGGCACGGTAGCGGTTTTTCTCGAGATCCTTCTGGGCTTCGGCGGAGTAGCGCGTGAACGGAACGGCGAGGAGGCGTTCCTTGGCGATCGGCTTCTGGGTGATTTCGCAGACGCCGTAGGAGCCGTCGAAGATGCGTTTGATGGCAGCGTCGATTTCGGTGAGGGCCTCCTGTTCGCTGGAGACGAGGCTCAGGGCGAAGTCGCGATCGAAGGTGTCGGTGCCGGCGTCGGCCATGTGCTGGCCGTAGCTCGAGAGGTCGCCCGAGTCGTCCTTGCTGGAGCGTTTGAGCGTTTCCTCGGAGTGGAGTTCGATGCCCTCGGTGAGGTGTTTGCGGAGATCGATCAGGAGTTTGTAGTAGCGCTTGAACTTCTCCGGCACCTCGCGGGTTTCCAGGTTATGCGGCGTTTCGGAGCGCTTGGGATTGAAGCCGAGGATATCGGCGAGCGAGGCGGCTTTGACGTGATTCGGTTTCGCGGGTTTCTCGATGGTGAGCACCGTCTTGGCGGCGGGTTTGACGGCTTTCGGCGCTTTTTCCTCGGAGCCGTTCTTGGCGGTGACGGTTTTCGCGATGGCGCGGACCTCGTCGAGGCTGAAGGCGATGGGTTTTGTGGCGGCTTTGCGCTTGAGGATGCTGTCGCGGAGAGCGTTTTTCTTGGAGGGTTTTTCCATGGGTGGAGAGGGTTTCGCGAGTTTCGCGGGTTTGGCCGGCGGAGGTGCCGGCGGTTTCTTGGCCGTCTTCGTCTTGATGGGCGTCGACGGCTTTTTTTTCACCAAAGGTTTCTTTGCGACACGATGAGGCTTGGCTGGTTTTTTGTGCTGCTTGGCCATGGGGAGTTTTGGGGGGATTGAAAGCTTAGGGCTTCAAGGCTTCGGCGCAACGCGGACATATCGTTCCGAGCGGATTCGGTTGGAGCACCGGAACCCAGCGCCAACAGCGTGGGCAGCGTTCGTGACCGAGCTCGCTGCAAGGACGGATGCTCGCATCGAGCGGCACTCCCATGACGGGCGCGAGAGTGACATGGGAAACGATGAAGAGTTCGGGCAGAAAATCCCCGTGCTTTTCCAGCGTGCGATAGGTGGGATCGTCGGGAGCCGCGGAGAGAGTGACGGAGGCGTCGAGGGATTTGCCGAGTTTGCCCGCGGCGCGCTGCGGTTCGATGGCTTCGTTGACGAGCGCGCGGGTTTTAAGAAGGGCGGAGAAGTCGGCTTCGAGTTGGGAATTCGTCCACTCCGCGGGCGCGACGGGCCAGTCCTGGAGGTGGATGGAGTCGTCGGCGTATTCCTTTTTCGCAGTGGCGTAGGACCACGCTTCGTCGGTGGTGAAAGTGAGAATCGGGGCGAGCAGGCGGACGAGCGTGCGGAAGATGTGATGGATTGCGGTCTGCGAGGAGCGGCGGAGCGGCGAGTGGGTGCCGAGCGTGTAGAGCCGGTCCTTCAGGATGTCGTGATACGTCGCGGAGAGTGTGACGGAACAGAAGTGATTGCAGAGCTGGTAAACGCGGTGGAACTCGTAGTTCTCGTAGGCGGCGGTGCACTGCTCGATGAGCGCGGCGGTTTGGTGCAGCGCCCAGCGGTCGAGCGTATCCATTTTTTCGATCGCGACGGCATCGCGGGCGGCGTCGAAATCGAAAAGATTGGAGAGCTGATAGCGGAACGTGTTTCGGATGAGGCGATACGTTTCGCCGATATGGGAGAGGATTTCCTTGGAGATCGGGATATCGTTGCGGAAATCCTGCGAAGCGATCCAGAGGCGGATGACGTCGGCGCCGTAGTCGGCGACATAGGCGTCGCTGGTCTGGGGTTTTTCGTAGGTGGAGCTCTTGGAGATCTTGTTGCGCTCCTGATCGACGATGAAGCCGTGCGTGAGGACGGATTGGTAGGGCGGAGCGTCGAAGGCGATGATGCTGGTCCAGAGCGAGGATTGGAACCAGCCGCGGTGTTGGTCGCTGCCCTCGAGGTAGAGGTCGGCGGGCCAGCGGGTGGAGCCTTGTTCGTTTTTCAGGACGGCGGCGTGGGAGGAGCCGGAGTCGATCCAGACATCGAGCGTGTCGCGACCGCAGGAGAGTTCGGATGGCGCGGGCCAGCCGGCGGGAAGCGTGACGCCGTCGAGGATTTCGGCGGGAGCGGCGTCATACCAGAAGTTGGTGCCGCGAGTGGCGATCTTGTCGGCGACGGCGCGGGCGACGGTGGCGTCGAGATAGGCGTTTTTCTTCGCGTCGTAGAACGCGGGAATCGGAACGCCCCAGGAACGCTGGCGGCTGATGCACCAATCGGGGCGCGATTCGAGGGCGCCGCGGATGCGGGCTTCGCCCCAGGCGGGGATGAAGCTGATGTGGGGGAGACTGTTGAGCGCGCTGGCGCGCGGGGACGTTGAGAGTTGAGAGTTGGGAGTTGAGAGGGAGGACGTCCGGTCGAGGCCGACGAACCATTGGTTGACGGCGCGGAAGATGATGGGAGTTTTCGAGCGCCAGCAATGCGGGTAGCTGTGGGTGTAGCGCTGCTTGGCGAGGAGCGCGCCGGCGGCGTCGAGTTTTTTCAGGACGGCGATGTTGGCGGGCGACGTGCGTTTCGCGGCGAGGTCTTCGACGGATTCGAGCGTTGTCAGGCCGACGAGATCGGCGGGAAGTTTCCCGTCGTCGACATATTTGCCGTCGTCGCCGACCGGGCAGTAGATCTCGAGATTGTATTTGAGGCCGGTGAGATAGTCTTCGGAGCCGTGGCCGGGAGCGGTGTGGACGCAGCCGGTGCCGCTTTCGGTAGTGACGTAGTCGGCGAGGACGACGGGCGACGGGCGGTCGATGAAAGGATGGCGCGGAGCGAGGTGTTCGAGGGATTTGCCGGCGACGGTTTGGACGATGGCGGGGGCGGGATCGATTTTCGCGGCGGCGGCGACCTGGGGCAGGAGCGCCTGGGCGACGACGATGCGCTCGGCGCCGAGGTCGGCGACGGCGTATTCGACTTCCGGATGCACGGCGATCGCGAGGTTCGCGGGGATCGTCCACGGCGTGGTGGTCCAGATGACAACGAAGAGCGGTTTGTCGGACGGGAGGTTGAACTTTTTCGCTTCGTCGGCGGGGACGGCGAATTTCACCCAGATCGACGGGCTGACGTGGTCCTTGTATTCGATCTCGGCTTCGGCGAGCGCGGTTTCGAAGGGGATGGACCAGTAAACCGGTTTCTTGCTGCGGTAAACGAGGCCCTTTTCGACGAAGGCGGCGAACGTGCGAAGGATGTCGGCCTCGTAGGCGGGCGCTTTCGTTTTGTATTCGTTTTTCCAATCCGCGAGGACGCCGATGCGTTTGAACTGCGCGGTTTGTTTGGTGATCCAGGATTCGGCGAAAGCGTCGCAGCGCGCGCGCAGCTGGGCGGTGGTGAGGTTAAGTTTCTGTTCCTGGATTTCGCGGGAGACTTTTTGTTCGATGGGGAGGCCGTGGCAGTCCCAGCCCGGGACGTAGGGCGTGCGAAAGCCGCGCATCGATTTGTAGCGAAGGATGAGGTCCTTCAGCGTTTTGTTGAGCGCGGTGCCGATGTGGACGTCGCCATTGGTGAACGGCGGGCCATCGTGGAGGACGAACGTGTGCGGCGAGGCGGCGTTTTTGCGCTGGATGGCTTCGTAGAGGCCGATTTTTTCCCAATGGGCGACGCGGCCCGGTTCGCGTTGCGCGAGTCCAGCGCGCATCGGGAAATCGGTCTTGGGAAGCTGCAGCGTGTCTTTCAGGTCCTGGGCCATGCCGAAGAAAAGTGCGCGAGGGTAGGGTGAGGGGGAGGCGAGTCAAGGGTCGCGGGCAGTCGAAAACGGCGCGCGCGCAGGCGGGTCGTTACGAAGCGGCGCGGGTGGCGAGGGATTCGCCGGTGGCGATGCAGGCGGGGAGCGAAATGCCGTCGCGGGCCTGGCCGCCGAGGAAGAGGCCGCGGTGGGTGCGCTCGAGGTGGGAGATCGCGGCGAGATGTTGTTCGTGGCCGAGGTTGTATTGAGGGATCGCGCGCGGCCAGAAGACGTGGCGTTGGAAGACGGGAGCGCCGCTGACGCCGAGAAGGTCGGAGAGATCGGGGCGGATGCGATCGAGGAGTGGGTCGGCGGAGATTGAAGCGAGTTCGGGCTGGCGCGTGCCTCCGATGAGGACGGTGAGCGCGACGTGGTCGGCGGGGGCGCGTTGGGGAAAAAGCGTGGAGGAAAAAAGGACGCCGAGGACGGAGCGGTTTTCGACGGCGGGGACGAGGAGGCCGAAGCCGTCGAGGGCGTGAGCGATTTGATCGCGGCGGTAGCCGAGGAAGAGCGAGGCGACGGGCGGATGTTCGATGGCGGCGAGGCCGGCGAGGGGGCGTTCGCCGAAGGCGCCGACGCGGAGTTGAGCGAGGGCGGGAGCGGGAAGGGCGACGACGATGGCGTCGAACGATTGCGTGTGGGTGCCGGCGTCGTCGTGCCAGATGACGCTCCATTTTTCGCCTGGGACGATGGCGTCGAGTTGGGCGTTGAATGTGAGCGATGCGGGCGGAAGGCGGGCGGCGAGAGTGTCGGGAAGCGTTTGCAGGCCGTCGCGGAACGAGACGATGGAGGCGGGCGGTTCGCCGCGGGCGCGGCGGGATTTGGCGGCGGAGAGTTGGGCGCGGAGAAGGGAGCCGTGCTGACGTTCGGCTTCCCAGAGTTTGGGGAAAGCGTGGCGGGCGGAGAGTTTTTGCGGGTTGCCGGCGTAGATGCCGGTGACGATCGGATTCAGCGCGTAGTCGACGATCTCGCGGTTGAAGTGAGCTTGGATGAAATCGGCGAGGCTGAGGTCACTGGTGCGCGTGCGCGGGCGAAAGAGGAATTCGCGGAGGAGCGAGAGTTTCGCGAGCGGAGAAAGGAAGGGAGAGGTGAGCAGCGCGGGCGGAGAAAGCGGGACGGGGAGCGGCTGGCCGCGCCGGACGATGTAGCGGTTTTTTGCGACGGGGTTGGCGGCGATGAGGGCGGAATCGAGCGAGAGCTCGCGGATGAGGCGATCGACGGCCGGTTCGCCGGAGAGGAGGGAATTGGGGCCGGATTCGATCAGCCAGTCGCCGCTACGTTCCGAGCGAATGACGCCGCCGGGGCGTGTTGAAGATTCGAATACGCGAACGCCGTGGCCGAGCGTGTGGAGGCGGTGGGCGGCGGTGAGGCCGGTGATGCCGGCGCCGAGGACGGCGATGGATTTGGGCGGCGTCGCAGGCAAGACGGCGGGTTCGAATTACGGGAGATGACGACGGACGCGGAGAGCGGTCATTTCCACGATGTGACGGTGGAGACGAGGGATTCGACGCACTCGATTTTTGCGGTGGGGAGGATGCCGTGGCCCAGGTTGAAGATGTGACCGGGGTGGCCGCGCATGGAATCGAGGAGGCGCGTGGTGGCGGCGCGGACGATTTCGGGAGTGGTGTTGAGGAGGACGGGATCGAGGTTTCCTTGCAGCGCGGGCCGGTGGCCGGTTCCGAGTTCCGGGTTTGGAGTTCCGGGTTTGAGATTTGGCGTGCCGAGTTGGGCGGCGAGTTGGGCGAGGTCGGTGGTCCAGTCGACGCTGAGAACGCGGATGCCGGAGGAAGCCTGAGCGGCGTGGTGGGGAGCGGTGCCTTTGGCGTAGAGGATGATGGGGAAGTCGGAGGGAAGCGCGGCGACGATGCGGCGTATCCATTTCAAGGATGCGTCCTCGTAATCCTGTCCGGCGACGATGCCGCCCCAGGAGTCGAAAATCTGAATCGCGTCGGCTCCGGCGCGAATCTGCATCTGGAAATAAGCGATGAGCGCGGCGGTGAGTTTTTCGAGGAGCGCGTCGAACGTGGCGCGATCGGTGTAGAAAAGGAGCTTGATGCGCTCGAAGTCGTCGGAGCTGCCGCCCTCGACCATGTAGGTGGCGAGCGTCCAGGGAGAGCCGCCGAAGCCGAGGAGAGCTTTTTGTCCGGCGAGTTCTTTTTTGAGGAGCGCGAGCGCGTCGGCGACGTAGCGGAGGCGGTCGGGAACGGCGTCGGCGGGGGCGAGGGCGTCGACCTGGGCGCGCGTTTCGAGGCGAAAGTCCATGGCGATGCCGCCCTCGTCGCGGAAGCGGTAGGCCTGGCCGAGCGCCTCGGGGATGACGAGGATGTCGGAGAAGAGAATGGCGGCGTCGAGGGCGAAGCGGCGGAGCGGTTGGAGCGTGACCTCGGTGGCGACCTCGGGCGTGCGCACCATTTCGAGGAAGGACGATTTGGCTTTGAGGGCGCGATATTCGGGGAGGTAGCGGCCGGCCTGGCGCATGATCCAGAGAGGCGGGCGGTCGAGCGGTTGGCCGGCGCAGGCGGCGAGGAAGCGTTCGCGGCTATTCATGTTTGAACATGAATGGACACGAATTCACGCGAATGGGAAAGGCCTTGTTCTATTCGTCGAGCCAGTCGCGAGGTTTGAGGAAGATATCGTAGAGCCGGGATTCGGCGGAGTGAGGCTCGGGGTGCCAGTCGTAGTCCCAGCGGACGAGCGGCGGGAGGGACATGAGGATGGATTCGGTGCGACCGCCGGACTGAAGGCCGAAGAGCGTGCCGCGGTCCCAGACCAGGTTGAATTCGACGTAGCGGCCGCGTCGATACAGTTGGAACTGGCGCTCGCGATCGGTGAACGGCGTGGATTTGCGGCGGGCGAGGATGGGGCGGTAGGCGGGAATGAAGGCGTCGCCAACGGATCGCACGAGGGCGAACGAGTTTTCGAAACCGAGCTCGTTGAAATCGTCGAAGAACAGGCCGCCGATGCCGCGGGGTTCGTTGCGGTGTTTGAGGAAGAAGTAGTCGTCGCAGTTTTTTTTGAAGCGCGGGTAGAGTGTTTCGCCGAATGGAGTGACGGCGGCGCGGGCGGTGCGGTGCCAGTGGATGGCATCGTCTTCGAAGCCGTAGTAAGGCGTGAGGTCGAAGCCGCCGCCGAACCACCAGGCGGGATTTTCGATTTTCGATTTCCGATTTTCGATCGGGGAAGCGGCGGCGTGGAAGAAGCGGACGTTGGCGTGGGATGTGGGCGCGTAGGGATTGCGCGGGTGGAGGACGAGCGAGACGCCGAGGGCTTCCCAAGGACGACCGGCGAGTTCGGGGCGATGGGCGGTGGCGGACGGCGGGAGTTGCGTGCCGCGGACGTGGGAGAAAGCGACGCCGGCTTTTTCGAAGACGGCGCCGTCGGAGAGGATGCGGGTGCGGCCGCCGCCGGAGCGGTCGGGACGTTGCCAATTGTCTTCGCGGAAGCGAACGGAGCCGTCCTCGTTTTCGAGCGCGGAGCAAATCGAGTCCTGGAGAGTGAGGAAGTAGGAGCGGACGGCGGAGATGTCGGGTGCGGACGACATGCGAAGGGAGAGAGGAGAACGAGAACGAGAACGAGAAGGAGAACGAGAACGATTTTGAGGGAGCGGGAGTGTCATACATTATATGACACTTTGGCGAGGCGGGTGGTTGACGGGTTTGTTAGAGTTCGCGTTGGACAGGCCGGCCGAGGGGCTGGCTTGATGCTCGTTTGAGCCAACACGAATGAACTCCGCCGCTTTGACTACGATCGCCGTCACGGGCTTTACCGTGGCGTTTTTTCATGCGGCGATGCCGACGCATTGGTTGCCCTTCGTGTTGGTGGCGCGGGCGCGGCAGTGGTCGAGGGTGAAGACGTTGGGCGTCACGATGCTCGCGGGACTGGGGCATGTGGCGTTAACGAGCGTGCTGGGGTTGGCGATCGCGTGGTTTGGATTTCAGATCGATCACGAACTTGGAGAAGTGTTTCCGTGGATCACGGGCGGGGCGCTGGTGGCGGTGGGGATTTACTATCTTTGGCGACAGTTGCGGGGAAAAGGGGTGTGTCACCACACCGTGCGAGGCGGCCATCATCACGCGAGCGACGCGTGTGGGAGCGAAACGGAGCACAGCCACTGGGAGCACGAATTGGAAGGCAGCGATCTCGTGTCGGAGAAACGCGGCGATCTGGCGGCGATTGGCGGACTGTTCCTGATGCTGACGCTTTCGCCGTGCGAGGCGTTTTTGCCGGTGTATCTGTCGGGCGTGCAGTTCGGGTGGACGGGCTTCGTCGTGTTGAGCGTGATCCTGGCGGTGGCGACGTTGGCGGGGATGGCGATCGTGACCTCGCTCGCGCTGGCGGGGTTGGATCGTTTCAAGGTGAAATATTTCGAGCGGCGCGAAGCGGGGACGCTGGGGGTGTTGTTTTGCGTGCTCGGTTTGGTGGTGGCTTTGCTCGGCCACTGAGAAGGTGTCTCCTTGGGGGGGCACTTCGGCGACGCCGTTTAACGTGATTCGTCGGCGAGGCGGCGGAAGATCGCGAGATGGGAGGCGATGATCAGCGGGACGAGGAAGGTGGGGAACAGGCTGAGCGGCAGCTCGGCGAAAACGGCGAGCTCGCGGGAGCCGGAGAGCGCGGTGCGCGCGACGGAGGAGACGACGAGCAGAATGGCGACGAGGCCGAAGATGTTCCAGTAGTAGATCGCGCGCCGGCGGGTGGATTCGGAAAATGGATACAGCGCCACGCCGAGGGCGAGAATGGCAACGGCGACGTCGCCCACGCCCGCGGGGAGAGCGAGGCGTTGAGGGAGGACGCCGCGCTGGCCAAGGACGAGGAAGTAGATTCCGACGAAGCGGATGACGTGGAGAAAAACCAGCGTGCGGAGGTCGAGGGAATCGATCCAAGTGCGCAGCGGAGCGATGCGACGGTAGGCGAGAACGAGGAGGATCGTGAGGCCAAGGACGATCGCGGGGATGGCGAGAGGGGAGAGTGGGGCGAGGAGCCGGGAGTAGCCCACGTAAAGAGCGGCCCCGAGCCAGATCCAGAGAACGAGGCGAATGACGAAGGCGATGGGCATGATTGGGAGGGTGGGACTTTCGGCTCTCTTCGGAAAACAAAAAGCCGAGGTGGGATGACCTCGGCGGAGGGGAAAGCGCGGTGAGGGCACCGCGCCTCCAGGATGAGGGACGAAGATTACTCGGACAGGGTGATGTTGAAGCGTTGGAGGGAGCTGGCCTCGAGTTGGTGGAGGTTGGCGATGGCGATGCGAAGATTGACGCGGGCGAGGAGCTCGTTGACGCGGGTGCTTTCGAGGTCGTCCTGAATCTGGAGAACCTGGCGGCTGGTGGAGAGGCCGGCTTTGAAACGGGCGAGTTCGAGCTCGTATTGGCGCGTGGCGAGCTCGGTGGCTTTGGCGTTGATGGCGACGCTCTCGCGATTGGTTTCTACGGCGCGAACGGCGGAGCGGACTTGGACGAGAAGGTCCTGCTCGATGGCGCGGAGACGCGATTCCTGGCGGCGGAGGCTGGCGAGGGCGGCGCGATGACGGGCGCGGTCGGCGTGGAGGCCCCACGGAACGGACAGAGTGACGTCGAGCTGCCAGCTGCGGGCGTCGGTATTGCCGATATTGCCGATGGCGCGGGAGTAATTGCGATCGATGCCGTCGAGGCCGACGCTGCCGCCGACATCGAGGGTGGGGAGGGCGGCGTTCTTCGCGGTGGTGACGTCGAGCTCGAGTTGCTTGATCGACTCGAGGGTGGCGAGGTAGTCGGGTTGGTTTTCGCGAGCGAGTTTGTAGGAGAGGTCGAACGACGGTGACGGTTGATCGAACGCGGTGAGGCCGACGGTGCCGAGATCGGTGTCGAATTCGAACTGGCCGATGAGGGCGAGGAGCTCGTCTTCGCGATTCTGCACGCCCTGTTCGGCGATGAGGACGGCGTTGCGGGCGGTTTCGATGCCGACTTCGGCGGTGAGGACGTCGAGATCGGTGGCGACGCCGGTGAGACGGCGGGTGTTGTTTTCCTCGTAGAGACGTTGGGCGAGGCCGAGGCTGTGGCGGCGCACGGCGAGGGTTTCGCGAGCGAAGACGAGATTGTAGTAGGCGGCTTCGGTGTCGCGGACGACCTGGAGGACGCTGCTCTGGAAGTTGAGCCGGGCGATTTCGACGCCGAGGCGATTGCGCTCGATGTTGGCGCGATTGATGGCGAATCCGGCGCCGCGGAGCAGCGGCTGGGTGACGGTGAGCGAGACGTCGCTGTTGTAAACGGGGTTGAACGGAGGGAGGGAAGTGCGGCGGGGATCGGTGGAGCTGCGGTCGATGCTGGTGCTGAGGCTCACGAGGGCACCGGTGGGAATGAATTGTGAGACGCCGATGCGGGCGTCGGTGGTGTCGGCGCTACCGCCGCCGGACCATGGGTGGTATTTGGCGGAGAAGCGTTGGACGGAGGCGTTGAAGACGGGTTCGAAGCTGGCTTCGGCGACCTCGAGGGCCTCGCGAGCGATCGTGGTGTCGAAGGCGTTGATCTGGAGATCGAAGTTTTTCTGGAGGGCGCGCGCGATGCATTCCTCGAGGGTGAGCGTGGGGGCTTGGAGCGGCGGCGGGGTGGCGGGGGGCGGCGTGGCCGGGGTTTGGGCGAGCGCGAGGGCGGTGCAGCTGACGAAAAGGCAGAGAGCGCGGGCGGAAGAACGGAGCATGGAGAAAATCGGTCCGATGATTGGGATGAAGAACACGGAACGTGTCGAAAAGTTACTGCGGGAGGGCAAAGAGGCGGGACCGGAGCGAGAGCGCGAAGAAGCCGGGTGTCATCGCGTTGGAGACGGAGGCAGGCGTGGAAAGTTTCGGGAGTTCTGGTTGTGGCGGAGAATCGCGAACCTGCGCAGACCCGCGGCGGGGTTCGAGGCGATTTGAGCCGAACGGTTAGATGGAGAGATGAGTGGCGTGAAAAGGCGCGGGTTGTGCGCGGATTCCGGGTAACAAAAAGGCGGGCCGGTAAAGGCCCGCCGAGTGTTGGCGCGGGGAATGCGGCTCGATTATTGAGCGAGGACGGCGGGTTCGGACTTCGCGAGCTCGGTTTCGACGAGGTCGCGAATGTAGGAACTCATCGCGAGGCGGGCGCTGCCGGCGGCGAACTGTTCGCGGGCGGCGGCGAACTCCGGGGAGGACTCGTCGACCGCGGGAGCGTTCTTGTCAATGGCGTGGACGATGAGGCCGTTGTCGCGCGCGATGACCATGTCGGAGACGCGGCCTTTTTCGAGCCGCTCGAGCACGCTGTAAACGGAGTAGTCGAGATCCTGCGGCGGCTGGCGGAGCGTGAAGGCGGCGGGCGTTTTGACGTCGATCTTGACGGAGTTGGCGGCAGCGGTGGCGTTGGCGGCCTGCTCGAAGGAGTCGCCGTTTTTCAGACGCGTTTCGATTCCGTTGCGCAAGGTGCGGCCCAGTTCGACGAAGCGCTTGCGCTTTTCGTTTTCGCGATAGTCGGCGATGACCCGTTCGCGGACCTCGGCGAGCAGGGGCTGGCGAGCGGGTTCGAGATCGTTGAAGAAGAGAACCACGGAGCCGGCGGGAGTGCTGACGGCATCGGAGTAGAGGTGGTCTTTGTTGAGCTTGAAGGCTTCCGTGGAGATTTCGCGGGAGCCTTGGAATTCGGCGGGGCCGCTTTCGCGGGTGAACGGCGCGAGCGATTTGAGGGCGACCTTGCGCTCGGTGAGGAAGGCGTCGAAGGCGGGCGTGCCGGGGGTGAGTTTGCGCTCGAAAAGTTCGAAGGCGAAATCGGCGGCGGCTTTGGCGGCCTGACGGCGGGCGCGTTCGAGCTTGAGGGTGGTTTCGACTTGGGGACGGACCGCGGCGAAATCGGCGGCCGGGTCGGATTTCGCGGCGGCGTCAGCGGCGTTGGCGGCGGGTTTCGGGAAGCGGGCGGGATTGGAATCGTAGAAAGCGCGAACCTCGTCTTCGGAAACCGTGATGGAAGGGAGGAGGGCGGTGGCGGGGAAATCGACGTAGTTCACGACGATGCGCGGCGGGATCTCGTAGCGGAAGGAGTTTTCCTCGAAGAACTGGGTGATCGCGGCGTCGTTGACGGGGATCTCGGGCTGGTAGGAGGTGTAGTCGATGCTGGCGACGCCGAGGGTCCAGCTGGTTTCGGCCTGCTGCATCTGGGATTTCACGTCGGACGGAAGGACGTAGCCCGGGCCGGAGAGGAGTTGTTGGACTTTTTCGATGCGAACGTCGGCGCCGATGACGCGGCTGACGTCGCTTTCGCGGAAGCGGCTGTTGCCCTTGAGCGAGTCGCGGAAAGAAGCGTAGCGCTGGGCGTCGAAGCCGCCCTCGGGGCCGGTGAAGGCGCGGAGGTTTTTGATTTGGTCGGCGATTTCCTGCTGGGTGGCGGTCGGGATATGGAGATCGTCGGCGAGTTTGAGGAAGGCGGCGCGTTGGAAGGCGTATTCCTGGATTTGGGCGGAATCGCCGAAGTAGCCGAATTGGAGCTGGGCGCTGAGGCCGGCGTCGCCGAAGAGGCGTTCGCTGTCTTCCTGGGAGCTGAGATTGTAGCCGAAAACGTAGCGGTTCATCGCTTCGCGTTCGGCGTGGCCGATGCCCGGGGCGGCGCCGATCGTGAAGACGAAGGCGACGATGATGACGGCGAGCAGGAGGGCGAAGATGACCTTAAAGTGGGTCTGAAAGTAGCGCTGAATCCAGGAGATCATGTGGGGAGAAACGGGCGACGCTAGGTTGGGTCAGAGGGCTGGCAAGGGGGAAGTTGGGACGGGGCGGCAGCTGAGAGTTGGCGGACGAGAGCGGAGGGAAGGCGTGGCAGGGGCGGGGAGCCCGCCCTACAAGGACGCGGGTTTTTTGCGGGAGGAGCCGAGGGCGAATGGCGGACGGGATTCGTCGAACGGGTATTCGGTGAAAAGTTGTTCGAGCGATTTTTGGAAGAACTCGTCTTCGGCGAGACGGTTGGAGGCGATGCTGTAGCGCAGGAGAATGGGGTCGAGTTGATCGATCGACGTGCCGATGGGGTTCTCGCCGAGGTTGTCGTCGAGGTGCTTGAAGTCGTGCAGCGTGATGCGGTTGAGCGGTCGGGCGGGTTGGTAGAGGAGATCGGCGGGATCGTCGTCGGGCGCGGCGGGGAGCGGGGTGATGAGCTTGAGATCGGTGAGACGGTTGAGGCACTCATTGAGGATTTGAGTGGGGACCTTGATCATGCTGCCGAGGTGCGAGGCGGCGACGGGAGGAAGGCAGTCCTGAAAGCGGCGGCAGATCGTGAGGAGAACGAGGAGGAGCAGGCGCTCGCGCATGTTTTCGGAGAGCTTGCCCCAGGCGGCCTGGCTGTTGCGGAAGTGGACGTTTTGGACGGCGTAGCTGATCTGGCCGCCGATGAGGACGTAGAGCCAGAAGATGTAGAGGCCGAACATGACGACGAGCGGGAAGCCGAGGGAGCCGTAGAGGCTTTCGGTGAGGATGACCCGGCGGACGTAGAGGAACGCGAGGTAGTTGTTGAGCATCAGGAGCGATGCAACGACCAGTGCTCCGATGAAGGCTGCGCGCCACAACACGCGGGTGTGCGGTATCACGCGATAGAATACGGTCAGGAGAACGACGAGGAGCGTGAACGAGAACGCGGGCAGCGACCATTGCAGGGCGATGGCGACCTGTTGGGAGAAGGGCAGGCCGGCGATGGCGTCGTTGAAGACGCTGAGGAAAGCGCCGGCGCTGAGGAGGGTGACGGAGGCGAAAAAGAGAACGGCGCCGAGCGTGAGAGTGGTCCAGTAGTAAACCACGCGCATGAGGAGGGAGCGGCCGCTGCGCACGCCCCAGATTTCGTTGAACGTGTCTTCGACGGTCTTGAAGAGGAGCAGGACGATAATCACCAAGCCGAAGAAGCCGACGGTGCCGGCCGAGCCGGAGCGGCCCTGGCTGATGAAATTGTTGATCATGCTCACCAGCCGCGGATTGAGCTGGACGTCGGCGGGCGAGTCGGCGGCTGAGAGTTGTGGCGGAGCGGGGGAGGCGGGCGAGTCCGGGGCCGCGGCGGTGGCGGCGGGGCGCGACGACTGTTCTTCGTCGTGGTGGGGGAGTTTGCCGTATTGTGCGACTTGGGGTGCGACGAAGTAGATGAGGCGGCTGAGGGTGTTGGCGGCGAGGTTGGGGTCTTTGCTATCGAGGGCGAAACCGGCGATCAGGACGGTGAGTGCGACGAGCGGACCGAGGCCGAGGAGGGAGCTGAAGCTGAGTGCGGCGGCGCGGCTGGCGGCTTTCGTTTCGCTGAAAACGGTCCAAGTGATGGACAGCACGCGGAGGACGGCGTAGCTGCAGCCGCGGAGGGAGAACTGGCTAAGCTGACCGGGCTCCCAGATTTCGGTCTGATAGAGTTGAACGAATCGTTTCCAGTGTTGGGCGAAACGAGGCATGACGCGTAAGACAGCGCGAGGAGGGCGCGGTGCGTCAGGCGGAGAGCAGGTGCCACCCGACGAAGGCGAAACCGCCGATCGCGGCGATGGCGGCGATCAGGGCGGGAAAGAGGCTGATGACCACGGTGCTGACGTAGAGGCCCGCGCTGCCGGCGACGAGCGCGATGAACGGGAGCGACTGGCCGTGGGTCCAGAAGATGAAGCCGAGGAAACCGAGACCGAGGGCGGCGCGAAAGCGAACGAACGGGTAAACACTGACGACGCCGAGGCCGAGCACGACGGCGAGAAGAAGATCGATGACGCCGAGGAAAACGAGCGGCGCGGCGAGGAGCTTGGCGAAATCGAGGGAAACCAGCGCGTCGGCGGAGGGGACGAGCTCGCCGAATGCGGCGAGCACGAGGGCAGCGATGGCGGTCCAGCGACCGATGGCGGCGGCGCGGCCCATGGCTTCGGCGGGATCCTGGCGATCTCTCGTGTCGGCCGTGCGACCCTCGGCGGCGGCGAGCATATCGTTGACGGTGATGGGGGCGGCGCCTTCGACCTCGCGGTTGAGGGTTTCGAGTTTCTGCTTGGGGCGGACGGTGAGTTTTTTCTTTTCGGGGAAAAGCGTGGCTTTCAGTTCCGTGTTGGAGTCGATGGGCGTCCACTGCTCAGTGTTGGCGTCGTAGTAGAGCGTGGCGGGGGTGAGCTGGCCGGAATCGATGAGCGAGGTGAGTTGCTCGGTGGTGAAAGGCCCGCGGGCCTCGGTGTCCGACTCGTTGCGGATGTAGAATTCCTGCGTCGCCATGAGGGTGGGCGGAGGGTGGTTTTGGCGGGCGGGAGCGGCAAGAGTTTAGTGCCGGGCGCGGTCCGCGGCGGAAGATCCAAGATCCAAGATCCAAACTCCAGAGAATCTTCAGGTCCCAAACAGCAATGGATCAAACTGGGGACGTCCACTTTACCCGCGATCGCCTACGTGGATTCTTCGCTTCGCTCAGAATGACAGGATGGCGGAAGGCGGGGCTTTGGAGGTTGGATCTTGGTGCTTGGAGCTTCCCGGATGTTTTACATCCGGGTCAGCGTGCGGAGACCGAGGAGATGGAGGCCGGTTTCGAGCTGGAGGAGCGTGCGGGCGCAGAGAAGGAGACGGCGGGCGCGGATGGCGGGGTCGTCGACGAGGACTTTGTCGGCGTTGTTGAAGGAGCTGTAGTCGCCGGCGAGTTCGAAGAGATAGAGGCCGAGGAAATGGGGACGGAAGGAGTCGGTCGCGAGGCGGATGGCGTCGGGGAATTTCACGAGCTTGCGCGCGAGGGCGAGCTCGGTGGGCGTTTCGAACGGAGTGGCGAGGCGGGCGAGCGACGGGTCGTCGGGCGACGTGCCGGCTTTGCGGAAGATGGAGTGGATGCGGGCGACGGCGTAGAGGAGGTAGGGGGCGGTGTTGCCGTCGAGGGCGAGCATCTTGTCCCAGGAGAAGACGTAGTTGCTGCTGCGGTTTTGGGAGAGATCGGCGTATTGGACGGCGCCGATGCCGACGATGCGGGCGATTTCGCGGCGTTCGGTTTCGGGGAGATCGGGATTTTTTTCGGAGACGATGGCGAACGCGCGCTCCTCGGCTTCGTCGAGGAGGGCTTTGAGTTTGATGGTGCCGCCGTCGCGGGTCTTGAGCGCTTTGCCGTCTTCGCCGGTGACGGCACCGAAGGTGATGTGATGGAGTTCGGGCAGCCGGTAGTTTTTGGCCGCGAACCACTTTTTGACCGTGAGGATCAGTTGTTCGAAGTGATCGGATTGGCGGAAGTCGGTGACGACGGCGATGCCATCGGCTTTGAAGTGTTCGACGCGGTAGAGAGCGGTGGCGAGGTCGGTGGACGCGTAGTTGGAGGCGCCGTCGGCCTTGCGGATGATGAACGGCTGTTTGGCGAAACGCGGATGTTCGGGATGGAAGACGACGAGGGCGCCCTCGCTTTCGACGGCGATCGGCGGGATGGTTTCGGTGAGCTCGCGGTAGATGCGCTCGACCTTGTCGTTGTAGAAGGATTCGCCGAGGTTGTGGTCGAAGCGGATGCCGAGGCGGTCGTAGATTTGTTGGAACGCGGCGAGGGAGACCTCGGAGAATTTTTGCCAGAGGGCGACGTTTTCGGGGTCGCCGTTTTGGAGGGCGACGAGTTCGCGGCGGGCTTCGTCGAGTTCGGGCGAGCCCTCGGGCGTGGCGTTGTGGCCGAGTTTGTAGAGACGTTCGAGTTCTTCGATCGGGTCGGTGGCGAGGGCGTCGGGATTGGCCCAGCGTTTGTAGCCGTAGATGAGTTTGCCGAATTGGGTGCCCCAGTCGCCGAGATGGTTGTCGCGAAGGACGCGAGCGCCGGTGAATGAAAGCAGGCGGCAGATCGCCTCGCCGATGACGGCGGAGCGGAGGTGGCCGACGTGCATTTGCTTGGCGGTGTTGGGCGAGGAGTAATCGACGACCCAAGTCTGGCCGTGATGGGCGGCGGCGGCGGCGGCGGCGAGGGACTCGCGAGTGGAAAACTGGGTCAGCCACGTGAGGAGCGCGGCGGGTTTGAGGGTGAAGTTGATGAAACCGGGTCCGGCGATGGTGACGTCGGCGAGATCCTTGACGGAAGCGGGGAGGGCGGCGACGAGCTGGTCGGCGACGGCGCGAGGGTTTTGTTTGCGGGATTTGGCGTAGCCGAGGACGCCGTTGGCTTGGAAGTCGCCGTGTTTGGGGTCGGCCACGCGGACCTCGGGAGCGAAGGCGGCGGCGTCGAGTCCGGCGGTGGTGGCGGCGGACTTGAGCACCGAGTCGAGTTCGGCGGCGAGGTTGAACGAAGCGTGCATCTGGCGAGGAAACGGGACGGCGGGAGGGGCGGGCAAGCGTGGAGTTGGCGCAAGCGGGGTGGGCGGCTGGGCGCGACGAGGGAGCGAACGCGCGGATTCGCGGACGTTCGCTGTCACCAAGTTAGGGAGTTGGCCCCATCGAATGGGCGGGTTGTCGGCCCTGGCGAGCGGGTGTATAGTGTTGGCCGGGCAACGATCCGGGCTGGGGGCCGAGGCGCTTGGTTCCAGGGTTTAGGCTCGACTTCCTGTCATAAGCGGGTTTTCTCGCAAACTTTTCCGCACCGCGGCCCCGCGGGCGATTTTATACTACCCACATGACGAAACGCACTATTCCGGCCCGCCGGTTCATCAAGCCGTCCTTCGAGTTCTTGATCGAAAAGAAGCGCGATGGCGGCGAGTTCACGCAGGAGGAGATTCGCTACATCATCGACAGCACCCTCGATGGCGAGATGCCCCAGCACCAGCTGGCGGCGTTGATGATGGCGATTTATTTTTCGAACATGTCCGCGCAGGAGACGGCGGACTTGACGGAGGAGATGATGCTTTCGGGCGAGGTGATCGATCTGTCGTCGATCGCCAAGCCCAAGATCGACAAGTATTCCACGGGTGGCGTGGGCGACAAGACGTCGTTGGTGCTCGTGCCGCTGGCGATGGCGAGCGGCGTGGTGGTGCCGATGATGTGTGGCGTGGAGCACGACTACGTGATCAACACGCTGGAGAAGTTGAACAGCATTCCCGGGTTCAAGGGCAATCTGTCGATCGACGCATTCACATCGCAACTCGGCCGGATCGGCGGGGCGATCGTGTATCAAAGCGAGGCATTGGCGCCCGCGGATCAGAAGTTCTATGAACTCCGCAAGGAGACGGGCACGATCCCGAGTTTGCCGCTGATCACCGGCAGTGTGTTGTCGAAGAAGTTGGCGGAAGGTTCGGAAGGTTTGGTGATCGACGTGAAGTGGGGCAACGGCTCCTTCATCAAGGATCTCGAGCAAGCGAAGCAGCTGGCGCGCTCGATGACGCGCGTGGGTCGGTCGATGAAGCGTCGTTGTGTGGCGCTCGTGACGGACATGAATCAGCCGCTCGGCGATACGGTTGGCACGTCGCTCGAAGTGAAGGAAGCGATTCAGCTTCTGAAGGGCGAAGGTCCGGAGGACATGAAGGAACTCGTGCTGAAGCTTGGCATGGAGATCGTGCGGCTCGCGGGTGTCGCGGGATCGACGTTGTCGGCGAAGCAGACGGTGCAGCGGCATCTGACGGACGGCTCGGCGCTGGCGAAGTTCAAGGAACTCGTGAAGGCGCAAGGCGGCGACACGTCGTTTATCGACAACCCGGACAAGTTTCCCGCGGCGCGCCACATTCGGAAGCTGCCGGCTCCAAAACGTGGATACGTTCACACGATCAATGCGGCAATGATCGCGCGGGGCGTGCATCTTCTCGGTGCGGGCATCGAGCCGGGCGGGTCGCACGGCAATCATCATCCGAAGATCGATCACGCGGTCGGCGTGTCGGAGATCAAGAAAGTCGGCACGCAGGTGAAGCAAGGCGAGCCGCTGATGATGATTCACTATAACGACGAGGCGAAGCTCGAGCAGGCGTTGGAGTATTTCAAAAACGCCTACCGGCTGGCGCCGAAGCGGCCGACGCCGCCGCCGTTGATTGTGGAACGCGTGGCGTAAGCGCTGCGCGAGAGGAAAGGATGCGGCGAAGAGCCGCTCCCACGATTTCGAAGCCGACCTGATGGTCGGCTTTTTCTTTGTGGGCTTCGCGGCCATGCGGTGTGGACGGGGCCGCGTCCACCAAGTCGGATGTGGAGGCTAAATTTGGCGGAGGAGGCGGTCCTTCATCGCGTAGAGGATGGAGAGGGCGGCGATAAGGAAGGCGAGAGACGGAGTGGGATCGGCGAGGGAGACGGAGGTGGATGCGGCCGCTTGTTGCAGAGTGGGGATGATGGCGGTGATGGTTTCCCAGGTGAGGCCCTGTGCGAACGCGAAGGCGAGGCCGGCGAGGGCGGCCAAGGAGAACACGATGGCGCGGGCGGCGGGCTGTTCGAAGATTGGAGCGGAGCGCGGCGCTCGCGGAGGAAGCGCGGCGAGGACGCGGGCGGTGAAGCCGTCGTCGGGAAGGTCGGTGTGATTTTGACGAAGCAACGCGGCGAGGTGGGCGTCGTCGTTGGGAGGAGGATTCAGGTTTGCGGGTTCCATGACGCGAGCAGGTGGCGGAGTTTTTCTTTGCCGCGGGCGAGGTGAGTTTTGACGGTGCCGAGTGGCCAGGCGAGGAGCGCGGCGATTTCGTGATGGGAGAGGCCTTGTCGATAGCCGAGGTGAAGGGCGAGTTGTTCGTCGGACGTGAGCTGTTGAAACGCGGCCGCGAGATCTTGTTTCAGATCGGAGCGGGCGGTGTCGTCGATGGACTCGTCGGAGTGATTGCGATCGAGCTCGGCGTGATCGCGCTGGCGGCGGCGGGCGTTGCGCCAGTGATTGTGAGCGATGCCGAAGAGCCAAGTGGAGAAGGCGGCGGTGTGCTGAAAGCGCGAAAGGCCGCGGTAGGCGCTGAGGAAGGTCTCTTGCGCGAGGTCGTCGGCGAGGGCGGCGTCGCCGCGCGTGAGATGGCGGAGGAAGTGGCGGACGGCGGATTGGTGACGGAGGACGAGTTCGCCGAACGCCGGGCGATCGTCATGCGCGAGTGTGCGACGGATCAACTCGGCGTCGGTGGGGTTCACGGCAGGGCGGTGGAGGCGGGGCGATCAAGGCGACTTTTTGCGGCGAAGCGCGGCGAGGATGCCGAAACCCAGCATGGCGATTCCGACGAAGGCGGGGATGGCGCCGACAAAGCGGAGCGGTGCCATGCCGAAACCTTCGAAGAACAAATAAAGCCCGGCGCCGACGGCGATGGAAATGAGGCCCCCGCGGATGTCGTCGCTAGGCGACGAGTGCGAGTCGGTCGACGCGTGGGAGTTGGCGGGATCGGGAGGCAGCGGCTGGCCTTTTTCGAGGGCGATGCGGGCGGTTTCGTGCCAGAGAACGCGGCGCTGGTGGTGGAAATACATCGCGGCGATGCCGAAGATCAGGCCGACGGCCATGCCGCCGAGGCCGAAGATGAGGCCGATCTCATGACCGGCGAGAGCGAGGATCGTGGGGAGGTTCATTGGAATGGAGGAGGAGTTGGAAGGTGGGTGTCGGCGGACGAGTGTTTGGATTCAAAATTCGCCAAAAAAATTGCCGGCGGGGCGGGGGTCGGGCCAATTAGGCGGATGGGTGAACCGCTGCCGATGGAGAAAGACGAGAAGAGCGCGCCGTTGAAATACGATCGCGCGACGTGGGCGCAGCCGTGGGCGCAGTTGAAGTATTTCACATTTCAGCCGGCGATTTTCCCGCGGTTGCTCGGGCAGGTGTCGAGCGATGCGCGGCCGGGGGATTTCGTAAATGTTTACGACAAGAACGGGAATCTGGCGGGTGGCGGGCTGTATAATCCGCGGGCGAAGATTCCGTTGCGGGTGGTGGCGCATTCGACGCAGCCGGTGAATGAAAGTTATTTCGAGGGAGCGATTCGGCGGGCGGTGGCGTTGCGGCGCGAGATGTTCAAGTTGGACGAGGTCACGGATGCGTATCGGTTGATCAACTCGGACGGCGACGGGTTGAGCGGGCTGACGATCGACCGGTATGGCGAGACGCTGTTGTGCGAAGTGTATTCGTTGGGGATTGCGCAGCGGCTGCCGCAGTGGCTGCCGTTGTTGCACGAGTTGGCGGGGACGAAATTCGCGCGTGTGCAGGTGGATCACGACCTCGGGAGTTTGGAGGGGATCAAGCCGTCGGTGTTCAAGGACACGAATGCGGCGGCGCCGCGGTTGGTGAAGATTCGCGAGCACGGTGTGCGTTACGAGGTGGATTTCGCGGAAGGGCACAAAACCGGTTTCTTCTGCGATCAGCGGGATAATCGGCGGCGCGTGGCGCAGTTCACGAAAGGCGCGCGGGTGCTGGACCTGTGTTGTTACACGGGTGGATTTTCGCTGAATGCGAAAGTGGTGGGCGGCGCGGAGGAGGTGACGAGTGTGGATTTGGACGAAGCGGCGATCGCGCAGGCGAAGCGGAATGCGAATTTGAATCAGGCGCGGCTGAGGTTCGTGCATGCGGATGCGTTTGCGTATGCGCGGCAGATGCAGACAAACGGGGAGAAGTGGGACGTGGTGGTGCTCGATCCGCCGAAGTTTATTTTCACGCGCGATGAGAGCGGAAATTGGGAAGGGCGGCAGAAGTATGAGGATTTGAATCTGCTCGCGATTTCGCTGGTGAAACCGGGCGGGGTGTTCGTGACCTGCTCGTGTTCGGGGCTGTTGAGCTTGGAGGATTTCGAGGCGCATGTGATCAAGGCGGCGCATCGGCAGAACCGGCGGTTGCAGTTCTTCGATCGGACGGGGCCGGGGGTGGATCATCCGGTGTATTCGAATTGTTTGGACAGCCGGTATCTGAAGGTGCTGTGGGCCCGCGTCGCTTAGCGACGCGGGAAGATCCAAGATCCAAGATCCGAGATCCAGAGAACATCCAAACATCGAACGGGGAGTTGGAGTTTGGTGGTTGGCGATTCTCTGGTGTTTGGAGCTTGGATCTTGGAGCTTTTGAGCGGTGCTGGACGAAAGCACGCATCTACACCGCCGCGGCTGCGTCTGGCTGCGGTTCCCCCATCACACCTTCCCCATGATTCGCAAACTTGCGCACTGCTGCCTGTTCACCGACCAGATCGACAACATGATCGCGTTTTATCGCGACGTGTTGGGTTTCCCGATTCAGTTCAAGATGCACAACGACGACGGGTTCGCGTTTGGCTATTATTTCGCGACGGGCGAAATGACGTTCGTCGAAATCTTCGACCAGAAAGGCGCGGTGAAGCAGTGGGGCGGGACGGTGAATACGTTGCGCGGGCATGGCGACACGCATTACCGGCATCTGTGTTTTGAGGTGATTGGGTTGGAGGAAGAGGTTGCGCGGCTGGAGGCGAAAGGGATCAAGGTGCGCCCGATCAAAGTGGGCATGGATCACTCGAAACAGGCGTGGATCAAGGATCCGGACGGAAACGACATCGAGCTGATGGAGTATACGCCGAAGAGTTTGCAGTTGTGAGGAGCGCTTCGCGTCCGCCACACGGGGCGGGTGGTTGCGAATGCGGGCTGAAAATCGAGAGTGGACAAGCGGCGTTCGACGCGGAGCATGCCGCGCACACGCATGGATACGCTCCCGCATCTTTTTAAACAGAACAAGGATTGGGCTGAAGCGATCACGAAGAGGGACCCGCGATTTTTCGAGAAGCTGTCGCGGCAGCAGAGTCCGGAATATCTATGGATTGGGTGTTCGGACAGCCGCGTGCCGGCGAACGAGATCATGGGGCTTTTGCCGGGTGAAGTGTTTGTGCATCGCAACATCGCGAACGTCGTCGTGCACACTGACCTGAACTGCCTGAGCGTGCTGCAGTTCGCGGTGGATGTGTTGAAAGTGAAGCACGTGATGGTGGTGGGGCATTATGGCTGCGGCGGCGTGCGGGCGGTCTTGCGCTGTGAACGCGTGGGTTTGGCGGACAACTGGTTGCGTCACGTGAAAGACGTGAAGGTGAAACACGATTTGTGTGTGTGTGGGTTGGCGGATGAGGCGACGCGCCATGCGCGGTTGTGCGAATTGAACGTGGTCGAGCAGGTGAAGAATCTGTGCGAGACGACGATTGTGCGCGACGCGTGGGCGCGCGGGCAGCCGTTGACGGTGCACGGATGGATATACGGCGTGGGCGACGGGCTGCTGCGGGATCTGCGCTGCTCGGCGAACTCGGTGGAGGTTTCGGAGCGGTCGTATAACGAAGCGGTGGCGGCGTTGAAGTGAGAAGGTAGCAACAAAAAGCCCGCGGCGAACCGCGGGCTCGAAGATGGAAGTTGTTGCGGCGATCAGCTGCGGCCGAGGTAGGTGCCGTCGGCGGTGCTGATTTTGATGATCTCGCCTTCCTTGATGAAGAGGGGGACCTGGACGACGAGGCCGGTTTCGAGTTTGGCGGGTTTTTGAACGTTGCTCGCGGTGTCGCCTTTCACGCCTTCGGCGGACTCGACGACTTTGAGCGAGACGGTGGAAGGAAGGTCGATGGAGAGCGGGCGCTCGTCGACGAAGAGGACGTCGACTTTGCCGCCCGGGGTCAGGTAGCTGATGGTCTCGCCGAGGGTTTGGGCGCTGAGCTCGATTTGCTCGAACGTCTCGGGATCCATGAACGCGTAGGTGTCGCGATCGGCGTAGCTGAATTCGAGCGTCTTTTTCTCGGTGGGGAGGACCTCGATGGTGTCGGTGGAGGCGAAGCGTTGGTCGAGCGCTTTGCCGTAGCGAAGATTGCGCATCTTGATCTGGACGAACGCGCGCAGGTTGCCCGGGGTGCGGTGCTGCGTCTCCATGACGAGGTGGGGCTCGCCGTTGTATTTGATCACTTGGCCTCTGCGGATGTCGTTAGCTGCGGGCATGGAGGAATGAGTTGTCGGATGATGGGAAGGGTCGAGAGTGGGGAAACGGGTTTGCGTCTGTCAAGGCCCGGGGCCGGAGGTTAAAGCGGGATTGTTTCTGCACTGAAATCGCGAGAGGCGCGGGGCCATCTCCGCGCTTGCGCTGGCGGGAGGCGACTGCCGACACTACGCGTCATCCATGAAGCAACGCACTCTTGCGCGTGAAGTTTCGATCAAAGGCAGTGCGCTGCACACTGGGGAGACGGTCACGCTCACCATGAAGCCGGCACCGGCGGGGCACGGGGTCGTGTTCAAGCGGGTGGATCTCAATGGCGCGCCGGAATTGCGGCCGCGGGTCGATCAGGTGACGGATCTCGTGCGAGCGACGACGATTCAGGACGGGCATGCGAAGATCCACACGGTGGAGCATGTGTTGAGCGCGCTGCATGGCTGTGGCGTGGACAATGTGGTGATCGAGATGGATGCGTCGGAGCCGCCGATTTTGGACGGGTCGGCGCGGCCGTTTGTGAATCTGATTTTGCAGGGGGAGCCGGTGGAGCAGGAGGCGGAGCGGGAGTATTTCGAATTGGACGCGCCGGTGTCGGTGACGCGCGGAAATTCGTCGATCATCGCGCTGCCGGCGAGCGAGCTGAAGATCTCGTGCACCTCGGCGGACGATCGTGGAATTCACACGCAGCATCTTTCGCTGACGATCGATCCGGAGGTTTACATGACGCAGATCGCGGCGGCGCGGACCTTCACGATTTACGAGGACATCGAGGAGCTGTTGAAGTTGGGGAAGATCAAGGGCGGGTCGCTGGATTGCGCGGTGGTGATTCGCGGGGAGAAGATCATTTCGAAGGAGCCGCTGCGGTTCAAAGACGAGTTCGTGCGTCACAAGATTTTGGATATCATCGGCGACGTGCTGTTGCTGGGGATGCCCTTGAAGGCGCACATCGTGGCGACGCGGCCGGGGCATGCGATCAACGCGGATCTGACGAAGGCGTTGTTCGAGAAATTGCAGGAGCGGAAGAAGGCGGGGAAGAAGAAGCCGGCGGCGCAGCCGAAGGCGCTGCAGCCGCACGAGACCTCGCTGGATATCAAGCGGATCATCGAGACGATTCCGCACCGCTATCCGTTTTTGATGGTGGATCGCGTGATCGAGTTCATCGGCGAAGGGGAGCTGGTGGCGATCAAGAACGTGACGATCAACGAGCCGTATTTCCAAGGGCACTACCCGGGCGAGCCGGTGATGCCGGGCGTGCTGCAGATCGAGGCGATGGCGCAGGCGTCGGGCATCATGCTGTTGCGGCTCGGCTCGGCGGAAGGGAAAACGCCGTTCCTGATGAGCGTGGACAAGGTGAAGTTCCGCCGGCCGGTGCGACCGGGCGATCAGCTGGTGATCAATTGCAAGCTGGTGAAGGTGCGCGGCAACAAACTGGCATCGGCGGAGGCGACCTGCACGGTGGGCGGCAATGTGGTGTCGTCGGCCGAGCTGATGTTTGCCGTGGTCGAGAACGGGACGAACGCCTGAGCGCAAACATGAGCGTGAAGATCCATCCGACGGCGATCGTCGAATCCGGCGCGGAGCTGGCGGACGACGTGGAGGTGGGCGCGTATGCGTTTGTTGGAGACGGCGTGCGGATCGGGGCGGGGACGCGGCTGCATCATCATGCGACCGTGGAAGGCAACACGCACGTGGGAGCGGGGTGTGAGATTTTTCCGTATGCCTGCATTGGCGGGAAGACGCAGGATCTGAAATACAAAGGCGGAAACCCCGGCGTGCGGATCGGGGACCGGAACGTGTTTCGCGAATACGTCAGCGTGCACGCGGCGACCTTCGATGGGGAGTTCACGACGGTGGGTTCGGACAACACGATTCTCGCTTACAGCCATATAGCGCATGATTGCGTGGTGGGGAGTCGCGTGATCATGAGCAACTACGCGGGGCTGGCCGGGCACGTGGTGGTGGAGGATCACGTGTTGATCGGTGCGTATGGCGGCGTGCATCAGTTTTGTCGGTTGGGGGCGCATGCGATGTTGTCGGCGTGTTCGAAACTCGTGCATGACCTGCCGCCGTTTTTCATCGCGGATGGAGCGCCGGCGACGGTGCGGACGTTTAACAAGATTGGTCTCGAGCGGACGGGCTACACGCCGGAGCAGCTCGAGCGGGTGAAGCAGGTGTTCCGGATTTTGTATCGCGACGGACTCAATCGCACGCAGGCGATGGATCGGCTGGTTGGGCACGAGAAGGCGACGACGCCGGAGTTTCAGGCGATGATCGCGTTTGCGAAGGCGAGCCAGCGGGGGTTGGCGCCGGGGGTGTGAGCGACGCGGGATCAGCCCGGCGGGGACGCCGGGCTCCACCTTACTTTTTCTTGTAGACGGTGGCGGGGTCGAAGAGGCGCTCGGCGGTGTATTCGAGTTTCAAGGACGCGTCGTCGAGGTGGGCGAGGCGGCGGTAGAAACAGGATTTGTAGCCGTTGTGGCAGGACGCGTTGGCGGCGCCGGTTTGCTCGACCTTGATGAGGAGGACGTCCTGATCGCAGTCGGTGCGGACCTCGCGGACGTGTTGGACGTTGCCCGACTCTTCGCCTTTGACCCAGAGCTTGTTGCGCGAGCGGCTCCAGTAGGTGGCTTTCTTGGTTTGCAGCGTGTGGGAGAGGGATTCGGCGTTCATGAACGCGAACATGAGCACCTCGCCGGTGTGGACGTCCTGGGTGATGCAAGGAATCAGGCCGTCGGCGCCGAACTTTGGCTGTAGCGTGATGCCGAGTTCGATGTCGGCGGTGGTGGTGCGAGCGGGGAAGACGTAGTTGGACATGATGCGAATCGGGTTGAAGCGTGCGGTGGGGCGGGCGACGGGCGCGAGTTGAAATTTTTGGCGCGGCCGGATCAGTGCCGTGCGGATTCGGCGGGTGCAGACGTGGCGACCTGGATGAAAGCGGCGAGGGCGGCGTCGGGAGACGGGGATTTGCGCCAGCCGATGACGAGGCGGCTTTCGGGAGTGGGGCCTTCGAGCGGACGGAAAACGACTTCGGGTGGAAGATGTTGGGCTTCGGAAGGTGTCATGAACGTTGCACCGAGACCGGCGCGGACAAGACCGACGGCGTTGGCGCGGGGCCAGACCTCTTCGGCGATGCGCGGGGTGAGTCCGGCGCGGTTGAAGGCGGCGAGGATGCGGTCGTAGTAGCCGGGATTGTGCGTGCGGGGAAAGACGACGAACGGCGTGGCGGCGAGATCGCGGAGCTGAAGATGCGGACGCGAAGCGAGCGGGTGATTGGCGGGGAGCAGGATGCCGTTGCGTTCGCGAAGCAGGAGACGCGTGTGAAGATGGGGCGTGGGAGCGTCGGGGTGGAAAAATCCGCAGGCGAGGTCGCCGGATTCGAGCGCGGCGAGTTGGATGGAGGTGGGGGACTCGTTGAGCTCGACGCGAACGCCGGGGAAGCGCTGGTTGAATTCGCGCAGGATTCCGGGGAGGACGGTGGCCATCGCGAGGCCGGTGAAGGCGACACGGATGTGTCCGACCTGGCCGGAGGAGAGCGCTTTGATTTCGTCGGGGATCGAAGCGAGGGCGCGCAGCAGCGGTTCGGTGCGATCGAGCAGCAGGCGACCGGCGGGAGTGATTTCGACGCCGCGGCGCGTGCGATTGAGGAGATCGGCGTCGAGGGCGGTTTCGAGCTGGGCGATGGCGCGGCTGAGCGCGGGTTGGGCGATGGCGAGCGTTTCGGCGGCTTTGCGAAAGTGGAGCTGAGTGGCGACCTCGCGGAAGTAGATGAGGTGGCGGAGCTCGAAGGGTAGGTGATACTCTCGCGGCATCACAGAGACCGAAAGAAGTATTTCCCGTTATGGCAACGTTGTGGTAGGATGCGCGCTTCAAATCGGCAGGCAGGGACGCCCGCCGCTACCTCAAACATCATGGCCAAGTCACTCTTTCAGAAAGTCTGGGAAGCGCACACGGTGCGGAAGCTCGCGAACGGGCAGACGCAGCTGCTCATCGGCACGCATTTGATTCACGAAGTCACGAGCCCGCAGGCGTTCGGGATGTTGCGCGATCTCGGGCTGAAGGTGGCGTTTCCGCAGCGGACCTTTGCGACGGTGGACCATATCGTGCCGACGGATCAGTTTGTGGAGCCGTATCGCGATCCGCTGGCGCAGGCGATGATGGACGAGTTGCGGAAGAATTGCGCGGAGTTTGGCATCACGTTTTTCGATCGTTCGACGGGCAAGCAAGGCATCGTGCACATCGTGGGGCCGGAGCAGGGCATCACGCAGCCGGGCACGACGATCGCGTGCGGTGACTCGCACACGAGCACGCACGGGGCGTTTGGCGCGATCGCGTTTGGCATCGGCACGAGTCAGGTGCGCGACGTGTTGGCGACGCAGACGATGGCGCTGGCGCCGTTGAAAGTGCGCCGGATCGAAGTGAACGGAAAGCTGCGTCCGGGCGTGTATGCGAAGGACGTGATCCTGCACATCATCAAGACGCTCGGCGTGAATGGCGGCACGGGTTTCGCGTATGAATACGCGGGCGAGGTGTTCGACCGCTTCACGATGGAGGAGCGGATGACGGTGTGTAACATGTCGATCGAAGGTGGCGCGCGCGTGGGATATGTGAACCCGGACGACACGACCTTCGAGTATTTGAAGGGCCGTCCGTATTCGCCGAAAGGCGCGGAGTGGGACGCGGCGGTGGCGCGCTGGCGCGCGGTCGCGAGCGATGCGGGATGTCACTATGACCATGTCGTGAAGATCGATGCGGCGGAGATCGCGCCGACGGTGACGTGGGGCATCAATCCCGGGCAGGGCATTTCGATCAACGAGCAGATTCCGGATCCGACGAAGGCGAAGGACGTGGATGAGAAAGCGAATATCGAAGAGGCGCTCGCTTACATGAAGCTGCAGCCCGGCGCGCCGATCAAAGGCACGAAGATCGATGTGGCGTTTCTCGGTTCGTGCACGAACGGGCGGCTGAGCGATTTCCAGGAGGTGGCGAAGTTCATCAAAGGAAAGCGCGTGGCGCCGGGCGTGAAGGCGATCGCGGTGCCGGGGTCGCAGATCGTGGCGTTGCAGTGCGAGAAGCTCGGGCTCGACAAGATTTTGAGCGAGGCTGGGTTCGAGTGGCGCGCGGCGGGTTGCTCGATGTGTCTGGCGATGAATCCCGACAAGCTCATCGGCGAGCAGCTGTGTGCGAGTTCCTCGAATCGTAACTTCAAGGGCCGTCAGGGCAGTCCGACCGGGCGCACGATTCTGATGAGTCCGGTGATGGTCGCGGCGGCGGCGGTGACGGGGCAGGTGGCCGATGCGCGTGAAGTGTTCGGTGTGAACCAATCCAATTAACCACAGAGACACGGAGACACAGAGAAATGGCTCTCGAAAAAATCACCCAAGTGACCGGTCGCGCGGTGAGCGTGCCGGGCAATGACATCGACACCGACCGTATCATTCCGGCGCGCTTCATGAAGTGCGTGACCTTCGATGGTCTCGGCGAATTCCTGTTCTATGACGTGCGCAAGAATGCGGATGGAACGGACAAGGAGCACCCGTTGAACGATCCGCGTTTCAAGGGCGCGACGATTCTTCTGTCGGGCTCGAACTTCGGCTGCGGGTCGTCGCGCGAGCACGCGCCGCAGGCGATTCAGAAATACGGATTCAAGGCGGTGATCGCGGAGAATTTTGCGGAGATCTTTTTTGGCAACAGCACGGGTTTGGGGATTCCGTGTGTGTCGGCGAGCCGTGAGGATATCGCGAAGATTGCGGCGGCGGTGGAGAAGGATCCGTCGACGGAAGTCGTGATCGATCTCGAGAAACTCGAAGTTCGTTTCGCGGGGCAGACGGTGAAGATCACGCAACGCGAGTCGGCGCGGGATGCGCTGGTGAACGGCCGTTGGGATCCGATCGGCGAGTTGCTCGAAGGTTTGCCGACGGTGAAGGAGACGGCGGGCAAGCTGCCGTATTTCGCGACGGCGACGGCTTGAGGCGGGCGTTTGCGTGGGTTGCGCGGCGAGCGCGCAACCTACCGGCAAGGCGGTCGGCGCATGACAATTCGCTGACAATTGGCTGACGGCGCGCTGACACGCGACGGGTGCGGATGTGGTTGAATCGTGGTGTGCAAACACGATTCACCATGAAACTCATTCCATTGCTCGCTTTAGCTGCAGCGTTTGTTGGCGGCTCGTTGATATCGTCTGCCTCCGCGGCGGACTCGGTTCAGCTTCGTCTTGATGTCGATCGCACGGTTCTTCCGGCGCGAACGAAGGATACGGCGATCGTCAAAGTGGCGCTGGAAGGCGTGAAACTGCCGCGGCGTGACGCGCGGCCGCCGGTGAATCTGGCGTTGGTGATCGATCGTTCGGGATCGATGAGCGGGGATAAAATCGAGAAAGCGCGGGAGGCGGCGTTGGAGGCGGTGCGGCAGCTGGCGGCGGACGATATCGTGTCGGTGATCGCTTACGATTCGCGGGTGGAAACGCTCGTGCCGGCGCAGCGTGTGGGAAATCGGCGGAGGTTGGAGGAGGCGATTCGCGGCCTCGAGGCGACGGGCAATACGGCGCTGTATGGCGGCGTGGTGCGCGGGGCGGATGAAGTGCGGCGATTCAGCGAGGACGGACGTTATGTGAATCGAGTGATTTTGTTGTCGGACGGGCAGGCGAATGTCGGGCCGAGTTCGCCGGAAGAGTTGGGACGATTGGGGGCGTCGTTGATGCGTGAAGGGATCGCGGTGACGACGATCGGGTTGGGGTTGGGATTCAACGAAGATTTGATGACGCGGCTCGCGCAGCGCAGCGATGGGAACACGTATTTCGTGGAGGACAGTTCGGATTTGCCGCGAATCTTTGCGGCGGAGTTGGGCGACGTGTTGAACGTGGTGGCGCGACGCGTGGTGATCGAGATCGAGTTTCCCGAAGGGGTGAGGCCGTTGCGCTTCGTCGGCCGGGACGGGGCGATACGTGAACGGACGGCGGAGCTGATGTTGAGTCAGATTTATGGCGGCCAGGAGAAGTTTGCGTTGATCGAAGTGGAAGTGTCGGCGGCGGACGCGGGTCGTGAACGCGAGATCGCGCGGGCGCGCGTGAGTTATGAGGACGCGTTGGAGCAGCGGGAGGCGACGCTGACGGCGGTGCGCAATGTGCGTTTCAGTGCGAAAGAAGCGGACGTGGTGAAATCGGCGAATCACCAGGTGCAGGCGGACTATGCGGCGAACGTGATCGCACTCGCGAAGGACGAGGCGATTGCGCTGGTGGATGCGAATCGACGCGAGGCGGCGGGGGCGCGGTTGCGGGAGGAAGCGGAGCGCGTGGCGCGGATGGGATCGGTTTATGGAAACTCGGCGCTGCAAAGTCTGGCGGCGCCGGCGGTGGCGGACGCGGTGCGCGTGGAGCGCGATGGGCTGGGAAATGCGGAGCGGAAGGCGTATCGGGCGCAGAGTGCGCAGACGCGGAATCAGCAAAGCGTGGGAAACTGAGAGACCGACATCAGGGATGAAGTGGAGGGTGGGCGGATTTAAACCCCGCCCTACTTAGCTTCTTCCCAAGAAGAACCGAATCCCTACGCTGCCGATTGTGACGCCGACCTCGCGCCGCATTTTTCTTTACTGGCTGTTGTTGCTGGTGCCGACGGTGGTCGTGGGCGTGGGGGCGGTGTCGCTGTTGAAACGCGAGCAGGAGCGGATCGTGCAGCAAAGTGCGGAAACGTGGGAGGCGCGACGCGCGGCGGCGGAGGCGCGGGCGCGATTGATCGTGGAGAATGTCGAACTGCTCACGGGCGACGTGCAGGAGGGATTGCTGGATGTGTTGGCGGAGCAGCCGCAGGACGGCGTGGTGCGGTTGTTGAGCGAATGGGAGGCGAGCAATCCGTTGGTGCGAGGTGGATTCGTGGCGCACGAGGACGGCGGATTGTTGTGGCCGGAAGTGCGGAATGCGGATGAGGCGGGGCGAGGAGTGGCGCGGCGGCTGGCGGTGCTGTTTCGAGAAGATCCGCCGTGGCGAGCGGCGGTGGTGACGCCGAGCGCAACGAAGTCCGAGACGATGGAAGTGGAAGCGAAGAAAGCGCGCGGCGCGCTTTCGGCGAACGTGGCGCAGGTGCAATCGGCGCGGCGCGACGTGCAGCAACTGGTGAGAGCGCCGAGCGCGACGGTGGCGGATGCCGGAGCGGTGGAGGAACAGCGACGAGCGGAAGCGAGTGCGATGGAGCTGCAACGCGCCGAAGCGTTGGCGCGGAGACAGCGGGAGTTGTCGGCGCGGGCGAGTCGCGCGGCGGCGCCGAGCGAGAAGGCGGAGCGAAAGGCGAGCGCGTTGAGAGGATGGAAGGTGGTGACGATCGACGGCCGTTCACATGCGATCGGCTGGGTGCAGGCGCGGGCGGGCGGCGAAGTCAGAGGCGTGGAGTTGAATTTGGCGGGATTGGTGAGCCGGCTCGGGCAGGCGCTGCCGGCGGAAGTGTCGGGGGGAGATGGATACGTGTTGCGGGATGCGGAGAAGCGGACAGTGCATCAGGCGGGCGCGGTTTCGCGAAACGGGGAGGCGAGCGTGGTGGTGCCGATTGCGTCGGCGTTGTTGCCGGGGTGGGACGTGGCGGCGTTTGTGCCGGGCGGGTCGGAGGCGAGCGCGAGTGGAGCGGCGTTTTTCTGGGTGGGATCTTTGTTGGTGGGAATTTTTCTGGCGGCGATCGTGGCGGGAGGATCGCTGTTGTTGTGGCAGGCGCGGCGGAGCGAGGAAGAGGCGGCGCAGAAGACCTCGTTTGTGGCAAATGTGTCGCACGAATTTAAGACCCCGCTGACGACGATCCGGCTTTATGCGGAGCTGTTGGAGCAAGGACGCGTGCGCGACGCCCGGCAAGGTGTTCAATATTTGAATACGATTGGGCGGGAGACGCAGCGGCTGGCGCGGCTGGTGAATAATGCGCTGGATTTCAGCCGGCTGGAGCAGGGGCGGAAGACATTCGCGCGCGAGGAGGTGGACTTGAAAGCGGAGCTGGTGCGCGTGCTGGATACGCAGGGGCCGCGATTGGAGGAGGCGGGGATGCGGCTCGTGCGCGAGTGGCCGGAAACGTCGGTGGCGGTGAAGACGGATCGCGATGCGGTGGAGCAGATCGTGCTCAATCTGGTCGAGAATGCGTGCAAGTATGCGAGTGACGGCGGTGAAGTGATGGTGCGGTTGGAAGCCAGAGGGGCGGGCGGGGTGCGGTTGAGTGTGGCGGATCGCGGGCCGGGCGTGCCGGGGTCGCAGCGCGAAAAGATCTTCGAGAAATTTCACCGGGTGGACGAGTCGCTGACGGCGGAGAAAGCGGGGGCGGGACTGGGCTTGAGCATCGCGCGGCAGCTGGCGCGGGGATTGGGCGGGGAGTTGAGGTATGAAGATCGCGCGGGCGGAGGAGCGGAGTTTATCTTGGAGCTGCCATGATTGCGAAGATCCTGATCGCGGAGGACGATGCGAACATCCGTATTGGACTTTCGGCTACGCTGGAAAGCGAAGGTTATGCGGTGACGGCAGCGGTGGATGGGGCGCAGGCGCTGCGGTTGTTTGCGCAGGAGAAATTCGATCTCCTGGTGCTCGACGTGATGATGCCGAAGGCGAGCGGCTATGACGTGTGTCGCGAGTTGCGGGCGAAAGGAACGCGGGTGCCGGTGCTGTTTCTCACCGCGAAAGGCGAGGAGGTGGACAAAGTTGTCGGGCTGAAGCTGGGCGCGGACGATTATGTGACGAAACCGTTTGGCGTGCATGAATTGCTGGCGCGCGTGGAAGCGTTGCTACGGCGGGCGCGGCAGGGGAATGCGGGAGAAGGGAACGAATTGCCGGCGGTGTTTGCGATGGGCGACGCGAAGATCGATCGGAAGAAGTTTGCGGTGACAGTTGGCGGGAAGACGCAGCCGCTGACGGCGCGGGAGTTGAAGCTGGCGGAAGTGTTCGCGAGCCGCGCGGGTGAAGTGTTGACGCGGGATGCGTTGCTCAACGCGGTGTGGGGTATCGATTATTTTGGGACGACGCGGACGCTGGACCAGCACGTGGCGCAGTTGCGGAAGAAAATTTCAGCGGGTGGCGGGGAGGGGCCGATTGTGACGGTGCATGGGGTGGGGTATCGGTATGAAGGGTGATGGAGTATCGGGGTTTAAGAGATCTGGAATTCGAGAGCATGGATTCTTCGCTGCGCTCAGAATGACAAAAGGGGGAGATAATCACATTTCGGAGATTCGCGGGGCGCGTTTGCCTTTGAGGATGGCGCCGCGGACGGGGAGGTAGGGGAGCTCGCGGTTTTCGCGCGCGGCGCGGAGAAGGAGACCGCCCCGGCTCATGTCGCCGCGGCCGATGAAGTCGGCGGGAAAGACGAGGCGATCGCCGAAGGTTTCGAGGAGGACGTCGCGGTATTTGGCGGTGGCGATGGAGCCGAGAAGAATGGCGATGCCGTCGGGCGCGAGTTGTTGGGCGAGAGCGGAGGCGTCGCGTCGCAGCGGTTTGCGGTAGCGGGGATCGTCTTCGTGAATGTCGACTTTGCCGAAGGCGCGGAGGGCGGAGGGAGTGACGTGCGTGAGCGGATCGAGCAGTCCGGTATTGGTCGTGATGATACGGATGAGCTCGCCGCTCTCGGGGCGGACGAAATGGCGGGCGTAGGTGATTTTGCCGCGAAAGTAGAGTCCGCTGGCGAAAGTGAAGATGTCGGCGAGCGGGAGACCTTCGCGGTGGAAAGTGCGGGCGAGGGGGAATGGCGCGGCGCGATTGAGGAGAAGTTTGGCGCGGACGCCGCTGACTTTGGCGGGGGAGAGGAGGAAGAGGCGCTGCACGGAGGGGACG
>JAFAAS010000037.1 GCA_023426435.1 Verrucomicrobiota bacterium
GGGCGGGCCTTACCCCCGACCCACGGTGCCGGTTCGCCTCGCCTCGTCACTTCTCGCCCGCCTTCGCCACCCATTTCTGCGCCCGACTCGGCGCATATCCGGGCACCCAAAAATCCCTCCACTCCAACCCCGTCTTCTTCGCCATCTCCACCGGATACGACCAATCGCCCCAATCCGAAGCCATCGTGTTGTTCGTCCCGATCGTGAACTTCACGCCCGCCGACTTCGCCAGGCGCACAAATTCTTCCGACGGCAGCTTGTAACGCGCGTTGATCTCCACCGCGACGCCATGCTTCGCCAGCGCCGCCACGATCCGCTGCATGCGTTTGATCGTCCACAACTCCTTCGCTTTCGCCGCGAGCGAGTCCGGCAAAAACGTCGGGTTCACATAAATGTCGATCGGCTCGCTCTCGATGATCTTCACCGTCTGATCCACGAGCTCCTCCATGAACGCTTCCGGATCGTCCCCAATCTGCGACTCCTCCGGAATCCACAAGCGCAGCCGCTTCCCCGCCTTGTTCGTCCAGGTCATCGCATCCGTGAAGATGTAGTCGAACTTCGAATACGCTTCCGGCGTGAACATCTTCATCCACTCGCGCCCTTCCGCCTGCAGCGCGAGAAACACCGGCTTCCCTTTCATCGTTTCTAAAAACGCCAGCGCCGCCGCGTCGTTCTGAATCGGAAATCCCTGCCCGCCGTTCGTCGCAATGCCGAGCCCCATCCCGGTCGCCCGCGACACCGCCAGCGCCTTCTCCAACGTCAGGTCGCCTTTCAAATGCGTGTGCAGATCCACGATCGGCACATTCTCCTTCCCCATCGCATACAACCGCACGTCCTGCGCATCCCACTCCGGCTGCTTCACGTCCTTCGCCACTCCCGCGTCCAGCGTCTTCACCCGCACCTTCCGATAAAACACTTTGCTGTTCGGATCGTGACACTGCAGCGCAAAGGTCCCCTTCCCGAGACGGTTCAACTTCGGCGCACTCTCCGGCAGCTCATTCGCCGGCTCGATGTAGTCCGTCACCAATACATCATTCACCCAGGTCTGCACCCGCGGCCGCTGCACCTTGATCTTCATCGTGAACCACTCGCCGTCACTCGCCACCGCTTTGTAGATGTTCCGCACGCCATAAAGGCTGCCGGTCTTCTTGTTCTCACGATACGCATTGTGCCCCGTCGCCTGCCCCACCTCGAAGGGCTTTTGCGTGTTGTTCACCTGCACTTCAAATCCCGCCGCCGGCCAGCCTTCGTCCTGCCAGGCCGTGTGAAAAAACACCCCCGAGTTCGCGTGCGCCACCGTCTTCACCTCCACCTCGAGTTCGAAGTTCTCGAACTCCGCCTTCCCATCCTCACCCACATAAAACAAATGCGCGCGCTCCCCATCCGCCACAATCGCCCCATCCACCACCTTGAACGCTCCCGGGTTCTCCGACGCTTTCCAACCCGCCAGCGTCTTCCCATCGAATAGATTCTTCCATCCACCCAGCGCCGCCTGCGTCGTCGCAGCCAGTGCCACTGTCAGGAAGAACACGAAGCCAAACCGCACCAGCCGCGAAATCGAAGTCTTCATAGGGGTAAGCGAGTTCTCCGACTGACGAGCCCGCACGTCAAAGGTTCCTTTCACACCGGATCCCGCTCGTGCTCCTGCTCGTGCTCCTGCTCGCTCCCTCTCACGCCTCCTGCGCCATCTCCTCCCTCACCGCCGCCACAATCTCCAACGATCTCACCCGCGCCGCGTGATCGTAAATCGCCCCGGTCACCATCAACTCATCCACCCGCGTGCGCTCGATAAACGCCGCGATCCCGCGCCGCACCGTCTCGGCCGACCCCACCACCGTTTCGCGAAACGCCGCATCCACCCCTGCCAATTCCATTGGCGATGCCACCGCGCCAATATCGTCCACCGGCCGCGGCAGCGGCCCCGGCGTCCCGCGCCGCAAGCTCACGAAGCTCTGCTGCAACGACGTAAACCACCGCCGCGCCTCCGCATCCGTCTCCGCCGCAAACACCCCGATGCACGCCATCGCATACGGTTTCTCCAACTCCTTCGACGGTTTGAATTCCCCCCGATAAACCTCCAGCGCCTCCATCAGCAGGTCCGGCGCAAAATGCGACGCGAACGCGAAAGGCAACCCCAACGCCGCCGCCACTTGCGCGCTGAACAAGCTCGATCCCAACAACCACATCGGCACGTCCTGCCCCGCCCCGGGCACCGCCCGCACCGCCTGATCCGGCTCCGCCGGCCGAAAATACATCTGCAACTCCACCACATCCTGCGGAAACGTATCCGCCGAATTGATTCGCCCGCGCCGCAACGCCCGCGCCGTCAACTGATCCGTCCCCGGCGCCCGCCCGAGCCCCAGATCGATCCTGCCCGGAAAGAGCGCCTCCAACGTCCCAAACTGCTCCGCCACCATCAACGGCGCATGATTCGGCAGCATGATCCCACCCGATCCCACCCGAATCGTGCTCGTTCCCGCCGCCACGTGACCAATCACCACCGCCGTCGCCGCACTCGCGATCCCGGGCATGTTGTGGTGCTCCGCCAGCCAATAGCGTTTATACCCCAACCGCTCCGCCTGCTGCGCCAGCTCGCGCGACCGGTCCAGCGCCTCGCGCACCGTGCCGCCTTCCAAAATCGGAGACAGATCCAAAACCGAAAACGGAATCATCCCCCAACCAAGTCTCCCGACCAAAAATATCAAAATTCAGGAGTTACCACAAAGACCCGGAGACACAGAATCACCCCACCTCCCTCTGCGCCTTCGTGCCTCGGTGGTTCTTTCCTTCTCCTCCATCAGCCCTCAGGCATCCATCTCCGCTCCGCAGAAACCTCTCCTCACCTCCCGGCGTCTTCCGACGCACCCGCGCCTCGCGCGACTCTACCTCCCCCAACCCCGCGTCTCCCTCTTCCATGCTCAACGACCGCTTTCTCACCCGCCGCGCCGCCGTCAAACGCGCCGCCTTCTCCGCCGTCGCCATCCCGCTCTTCGGCTCCCTGTCCCGCCTCAGCGCCGCCGTCTCCCCCGCCCGCCCCTCGCCTTCCGATTCCCCCGCCGTCGCACCCAAGGGCCGCCTCGCCGACCTCAAACTGGGCGTCGCTTCCATCTCACTCAAAAACCTCACCGCCGCCAACGCCGCCGCCGTCCTCAAGCAGCTCGAAATCCCCTGCGTATCCATCTTTCGAACACACGCATTCTTCGAAAAAGGCACGCCCGACGACTGCCGCAACTCCGCCGAAATCTTTCGCGCCGCCGGCGTCGAGCCGGTCACCACCAGCGTCGTCAACCTCACCAACGACGAAACCGCCGCCCGCCGCGCATTCGACAACGTCCGCGCCGCCGGGCTCGAAATGATGACCTGTAAACCGACTCCCGACTCGTTGCCCCTCATCGCCCGTCTCGCCCGCGAATACGACATCCGCCTCGCCATCCACAACCACGGGCCCGAGGACAAACTCTACCCCTCCCCTTACGAAGCGCTGAAGCTCATCGAATCTCTCGATCCCCGCATCGGTCTCTGTATCGACGTCGGCCATACGATGCGCGCGCGCGTCGACCCCGCCGAAGCCATCCGCAAATGCGCTTCGCGCCTCCACGATGTTCACCTCAAGGACACGTTCGCCATCCCCGGCACCTTGAACGACGTCCCCACCGAAGTGGGCCGCGGCCGGATCGACACCCGCGCGATCCTCTCCGCCCTCCTCGAAATCAAATACGCCGGTCCCGTCGCCTTCGAATACGAGCGCGCCAACGTCAACCCCACCCTCGGCCTCGCCGAATCCATCGGATTCGTCCGCGGCACCCTCGCCGCGATGTAGCGCATGCGAGTCGTGCCGGGCTCCGGACTTATCCCCATCATCCCACTCCGGGCTTTCCCCGCGATCCATCCGCGTAAACCGCGGTCTGTCGGATCACCATGAACTCACCAACCCCAACCGAACAGGCCCGCGCCGAAGCCCTTCACAAGCTCCACCAACTCGTCACCGACATCAATTTCGCGATGCTCACCACGGTCGACGAAGAGGGCCGTCTCCGCAGCCGGCCGATGTCCACGCTCCAATTCGACACCCAGGCCGGCGAGCTCTGGTTCTTCACCGCGGAACACTCCGGCAAAACCGAAGAGATCGCTCACGATCGCAACGTCGGCCTCGCCTACGCCTCTCCGGGCAAACAGGACTACGTCTCCATCTCCGGACGCGCCCGTCTCGTGCACGATAAAGCCAAGATGGCCGAACTCTGGACGCCCATGGCGAAACTCTGGTTTCCCCAAGGTCTCGACGATCCACGGCTCACGTTGCTCTGCGTCGAAATCGAAGCCGCCGAATACTGGGATTCTCCGTCCGGCATGATGGTCGCCCTCTACGGCCTCGCCAAACTTGCCCTCACCGGCAAACCCCCGAAACACACCGGCGAACACGCCCAAATCGATCGCCCGATCGTCCGCCCGCCACGCTGATTAACTGTAGGGCGGGGTCTCCCGACCCCGCCGCACCGCATCGTCCGCACCTTCTCCGGACATGCCCAACGTCACTCGCCTTCCTCGCTCGCCCCGGCCCGACGCCGACCCGCGTCTCCGCCGCCTGCGCAATCTCGCCTGGCTCCTCGACCAATCGTTCACGGTCGGTGGCAAACGTTTCGGTCTCGATCCTCTCATCGGCCTGATTCCCGGCTTGGGCGATTGGGCCGGCGCCGGGCTCTCGCTTTACGTGGTCTATGAAGCCATGCGCTTGGGCCTGCCGTGGCCCGTGATCGGTCGCATGGTCGGCAACATCGCCGTCGAAGCAATCGTCGGCGCCGTCCCTGTCGCCGGCGATGTCTTCGACTTCCTCTGGCAGGCCAACACCCGCAACCTCCAACTCGTCGACCGCCACTACCGACCCCACCATCGCCCGCGCTCCGTCCGCGCAGTCGGCGCCGTCTTCCTCGTCCTATGCGTCGCCGTTCTCGCCCTGCTCCTCGCCGCCATCGCCGTCACCGTTTGGCTGATACACACGCTCTGGGAAATGCTTTAGGCGCAACCCGACTTCGCCGTCGGGTTGCTCACTTCGCCTCCCGCACCTGAGCTATTTCGCGCGGACTCGCGCCGCCCAGCCCCCACCCGGCGCCATCTTTACTTTCACCGTCGTCGCCTTGGTCACGGCGCGCTCCTCGACTTTGAAATCCTCCGCGTGTTGATCCGCGTTCAGCCCATCCTTCCACTCCTTCAACACGAAGTTCCCGTCACCGAGGAAATTCAGCGCCACCTCCAGCTCACGCGCATCCCAATCCGTGATCGCACCGAGAAACCACTCGTTGCCACTGCGTCGCGCGATCACCACGTAATCTCCGATCCGCGCCTCGATCACTTTCGTCTCGTCCCACACCGTCGGCACCGCGGACAAAAACTCCATCATCTCCGGCTGCCGCTCATAATTCGTCGGCGTGTCCGCCAGCATCTGTAACGGACTTTCGAATACGACATACAACCCGAGTTGATGACACCGCGTGCCCTGGCTCATCGGCCGGAAATGATTGTAGGCAAAGCCGCCGCGATTCGCGTTCCGCGTCGCCCCGGGCGTGTAATCCATCGGCCCCACAAACATCCGCGTGAAGGGCAGCGTCGCATCGTGCTCCGGCGTCACGTGCTCGCTCCATTTATTCCACTCCAGCCCGCGCACGCCTTCCGCCGTGATCAAATTCGGCCAGGTCCGCGTCAACGCCGCCGGCCGGATCGCACCGTGAAAATTCACCAGCATCTTCCGCTTCGCCGCCTCGCGACTCACGCGGTGATAATGCTCCATCATCTTCACGTCGTCGCGTTGCATGAAATCCACCTTGATCCCCGCCGCGCCCCATTTCTCGAGCTGCGCCATCGCCGGCTCGAACTGATCCTCGAGGGTCTTCCACACGACCCAGAAAACGATGCCGACGTTCTTCTGCTTCGCGTAGGCCACGATCTCCTCGATGTTCATCTCCGGTGTCGGCTGCAGCAAATTGCCCAGCTCATACCAGCCTTCATCGAGCACGATGTAGTCGAGCCCGTGCGCCGCCGCGAAATCGATGAAATACTTATACGTCCGCGTATTCACCCCCGCGCGAAAATCCACGCCATGCAGGTTGTTCGCGTTCCACCAATCCCACGCCACCTTGCCCGGCTTGATCCATGAGGTGTCCTCCACCCGCGAGGGCGGCTGCAACAAATACACCAGCGGATTCGTGATCAAATCCGCGTCCTTCGTCGCCACGCCCACCAGGCGCCACGGATACGTGCGCGTGCCTTTCGTCACCGCCAGATAATCCGCCGCCTTCGTCACACGAACATTGCGATCGCCGTCCTGCTCCTCCTCCAACGGCGCTGGCGGAAACGCCCCGTCCAACCCGCTCTCGTTCGTCCCGCGCAACCACAGCCCGGGATAATCCTCGATGTCCGAATCCGCGATCGCGAGCTTCACGCCATTCGCATCCACCACCGCCGGCACGCTCGCCAGATTGTGCGGCGCCAGGTCTCCGAGCGCCCGCGGCGAAAAGATCCGCTCGTTGTGCGAATAGAAACTCTGCTCCTCCGGATACCACACGAAGTGATTCTGCGCGAAACGCAGTCCCACTTCCTCCGCGTTCACTTTCACTTCGCTCTTCGACCACGCCGTCTCCCACCGATACGCCACGCCTTCGTCATACGCGCGAAACACCACCGCGTAGCCGCCTTCGAACTCCAACCGCAGCTCATTGTAACGTTCCGGCAACTCCGCCGCCTTCTGCTTCACCACCGGCCGGATCGTCCCGTCGTGCGACCGCGTCGTCGCTTTCGCCAGCTTCGGCGCCACTCCCAGTTTTTTCCCATCGATCGTCAACGACAGCGTGGAATCCTTCATCACGAGCCTCTCGCCGACCGTCAGATCCCACGCGATCCGCTCTCCCGCGCGCACGTCGACCGTCACCAACTCGCCCGGCGACACCAACCGCGGAATCGGCTGCGCCCCGAACACTCCGAGCGCCGCCAAAACAAAGATCACAACAATCGAGGCATTTTTCATGGGTAAAAAAAATAGGGCGCCGCACTCACGCGCGCAGCATTCGAACCATCACCAACTCCCTTCGTTGGCCCGCGCTCCGTCCATTGCAAGCCGCCGCTCCCCCGATTCTTTATCCCGCTCTTGTAATCCTTTTCCCCGCCGCGCCGCCGCTCCCGCCTAAAGTTTCAACTCCGCTACGAGTTCCGCGAGCGTCGCCCGCAGCACGCTCACGTTCACCGGCTTCGTCAAATGCCGCGCAAACCCCGCCGCCACGCTTTGCTCGCGATCGCCTTCCATTCCATAACCGCTCAACGCCACCCCCCGCAATCCATGCCGCCCAGCCAGCACGCGCATCATGTCCAGCCCGCTCCCATCCGGCAGCCCAAGGTCGCTGATCACCAAATGCAGTCCCGCGCCGCGCATCTCCTGCTCCGCGATGGATAGCGCCTCTCCCACCGTTCCCGCCCGCAACACTTCGTAACCGGATCGCCCCAACATCCGCGCCAACACCACCGCGGTATCCGCATGATCCTCGACCAGCAATAAGCGCGCGCGCTTCGACCCCGTCCCGCCAAAAGGCGACGCCGACGGCGTGGATCCTTGCGACGCCACGCCACCGCTGCCCGCCGGTGTCAACGGCTCACAGCCGTCACAGGGCAATTGCAGCGTGAAGGTGCTCCCGCGCCCCGCCCCTTCGCTCGTCGCCGTCAGACGCCCGCGGTGCAACTCGGCGATCGCCTTCGCAATCGCGAGCCCCAGCCCGAGCCCGCCGAACTGCTGCGTCACCGATCTATCTCCCTGCTCGAACGCTTCGAAGATGCGCTGAATCCGATCCGGCTCGATGCCGATGCCCGTATCCTGAATTTCGATGCACGCACGCCGCCCGTCGGCGCTCTCCGACACGCGCGAGCGCACCGTGATCGTTCCGCCTTCCGGCGTGAACTTCACCGCGTTCTTCAACAGATTCCACAACACCTGCGTGATCCGCGCCTCGTCGACGAGCATCACCTGCCGCTCACCCTCCAGATCGCGCACGAGCCTCAACCGTTTCGCCTCGAGCTCCGGCCGGCAGGTGTTCAGCGCGTTCTCCAACAGCTGAACCAGTTCCACCCGCTCGCAATGCAGCTCAAGCTTGCCCCGCGCGATCCGCGTCAGGTCCAGCAAATCGTCGATCAACCGCGCCTCGAGTTCCACGTTGCGACGCATCGTTCGCAGATCCTTCGCCAGCGCCGGCGGCACGGCCGCGTCCTCCGTCAAACTCGTCAGAATCGCCAGCACCGGCGTGAGCGGCGTGCGCAGCTCATGGCTGAGCGCCGCCAGAAAGTGATCTTTCGCCTGATTCGCCTGCTCGGCCGCGCTGCGCGCCCGCTGCTCGGCTTCGTAAAGCCGCGCCGTGTCCATCGCCGCCGCCTGCGCCGCCACCGCGACCATGATCCTCTCATCTCGTTCGGTAAACACGCCCGGCTGATCATGCCCGAAAAACAATCCGCCCAACACCTCTCCGCTCCGCGCCTTCACCGGCACCGCAAGATAGCTCACCACGGGCAGAAGCCCCGCCGGCATCCCCCGGAAAGGCTCGTTCTTCCCAAATCTCGGATCCGCCCGCACGTCCGCCAGCCGCACCACGCCTTCACCCCGAAAGGTCGGTCCAAATAACTCCGTCGACCTCGGCACCGGAAACGCGTCGAACTTCGAACGCGGCACACCCGAAAGCGAATACAGCGTGTAAGCCTCACCTTGCTCATCGACGCGGTTGTAGAAAAACGCCCCAAACTGCGCCCGCGTGATTCTCGTGCCCGCATCCGTGATAATCTGGACCACCTTTTCCAGATCCAACTCCGTCGCGAGCGCCCGCGACACCGCATTAAGCTGCTCCACGATGGAGTATTCCTCGCGCAACGCTTCCGCCGTCAGTCGCTGCTCGTGAATGTCCGTCGTCGAACCATACCAGCGCACCACGTCGCCCGCCTCGTTCCGCGCCGGCAACGCGCGTCCAAGATGCCAGCGATGCTCGCCCGCGCGATTGCGGATCCGATACTCGATTTCAAAGGGACGCCCCGTCCGGATCGAATCCTCCCAAAGCGCCACGCCGCGGGACCGATCTTCCTCATGCAACAAGAGCGTCCACTCCGATTCGCTCCCGTTGCTCGGCTGCATCCCCGTGTATTCATACCAGCGGCGATTGACGTAATCCACCGTCCCGTCCGGCCGCGCCGTCCACACGATCTGCGGCATCGAGTCGGCCAGCTGCCGAAACTCCTCCGCACTTTTCTGCAACGCCGCCTGAGCCCGCTTTCGTTCGGTGATATCCCGCGCGATCTTCGAAGCCCCGATGATTCGCCCGCTGCCATCACGAATCGGCGAAACCGTCAGCGAAATATCCAGCAGCGTGCCGTCTTTCCGCCGCCGCACCGTCTCGTAGTGATCGATCCGTTCGCCTCGTCGCAACCGTTCCAAAATCCCCGGCTCCTCATTCACATAATCGGGGGGCATCAACATCGTCACCGGCCGCCCGATCGTTTCCTCCGCCGTGTAGCCAAACATCCGCGCCGCCCCTTCGTTCCAGCTGCTGATGACTCCTTCCAAGGTCTTCGTCAGGATCGCGTCGTCCGACGACTCCACCACGGCCGCAAGTCGCAACCGCGTCTCGTCCGCCCGCCGCCGCTCCGTCACGTCGTGAAACACAATCACCACGCCCACGATCTTCCCCGACGCGCCCCGAATCGGCGCCGCACTGTCTTCGATCGCCTTCATCTGCCCGCGGCGGTCCACCAACGCCGTGTGATTGGCCAACCCAATCACCGTCCCCGTCGCCAGCACGCGCGACACCGGCTCCGGTGACGGTTCGCCCGTTTCCTCACTCACGATTTTAAACACGTCCGCCATCCGCCGGCCTTTCGCCTCCGCCAGCGTCCATCCCGTCATCTGCTCGGCGACAGGATTCATGAAGGTCACCAATCCTTCCACATCCGTCGTAATCACCGCGTCGCCGATGCTCGAGAGCGTCACCTCAAACCACTCGCGCTGCTCCTGCAGCTTCAAATCCGCCGCCCGCCGCTCCGTCACATCGCGAAAACTCCACACGCGACCGAGCAAGCGATCGCCCATCCTTTGGATTTTCGACACCCGCTCGAACACCCGCCCATCGACCAACTCCACCACGTCGAAGACTTCTTCCGGACGCTGTTCGTAAATCTCCGCAATCCGCGCCCGAAACCCCGCCGGATCTTTCGTCAACTCCGCCGCCCGCCGCTGAACCGCCAGCGCGTCTCCCGCCTCGAGCAGTTCGCGAGGCATCTTCCACATCTGCACGAATTGCTCGCTAAAACCCGCCACGCGCCCGTTCGCATCCGACACCAGGATGCCATCCGCCGTCGAATCCAGCGTCGCTCCCATCATCGCCAACGAGTGCGCCAACTCCTCCGCCCGCGCTTCCAACGAGTTTTGCGCCTGCTTCAACTCATCCAAACCCCGTCGCCCGTCCGCAGATGGGCTCGGCCGCAGCGGCGGCCGCTCTGGTTCTGCAGCGTCCATCAGGTGACTCGTTGCACGCGCATTCGCTGCAGGCAATATTGCATCGGTTCCGCCCAGCCATGCGGCAGAAGTATGAGGTGCGGACGACTGGAGAAGGTCATGGCGTTGGCTGGATCCCGAAAGCGCTCCCTTCGCGAGGCACGAGGGTAGGTTGCAACGGGTTTCGTCAACTCCCGTTGGCGACAGTTCCTTTCGGCAAATCGCTAAACGCATGAGCCTTGCACGCCCAAGCGGATGCAGATCGGCAAAACCCGCACCCACGCTCCCGGTTCGTTCAGCCGCTCCACCGTCCTCCGCAGGGGTCCAACCTTCAAACGTTCCATGAGAGCCACCTCCTTTTTTCTCACCGCACTCCTCCTCTCCACCTCGGTCCATACGGGCTTTGCCTCGCCGGGCCCCGACACGTCTCTCGCCGCGCTCGCCCAAAGCCACGAACAGATTTTTCAAACTTTCAGCGGCGACGCCCCGATCTCCGTCGTGCTCCAACGCGGCGAAAAACAATTCGTCATTTCAGGCGTGATCCAGGTGCGCGCCGTCGGCAGCGCCGCCGAAATTTCCGTCAACAACGGCCGCAAATACAGCGTCAGCGCCGGCGACATCCTCTTCATCACCAACGACACTTTCGGCCTCAAATAAGCGCCGGATGAAAAATCGGGAGAATCCCGCCTGCCTCGCCGGGCTCCATCTCGAGATCGGCGGGTCACAGGAGCGTTCGTCCCGCCTGCTCATGCCCGTTTCCACTTCGGCCGCCACGCTTCGTGTCCTCATTGTCGAAGATCGTGCTCTCGACGCCGAACTGATGACAGCCGAACTGCTCCGCGCCGGCTACACGCTCGAATCCGTTATTCGCGTCGAAACCGCCGACGACTTCATCCGCCATCTTTCGCCGCAAATCGACGTCATCCTCTGCGACTACGCCCTGCCGTCCTTCAGCGCGCCCGACGCCCTCCGCATCGTCCAACAACGCGGTCTCGACGTCCCATTCATCATTGTCTCCGGATCCATCGGCGAAGAGGTCGCGGTCGACGCCATCAAACACGGCGCCGACGACTACCTGCTCAAGGATCGCCTCGGGCGCCTCGGCCCCGCGATCAGTCAGGCCATCGACGAGAAAAAGCTCCGCGCCGCCGCCCACCGCGCCGAAGAGGATCTCCGCCAGTCCGAATACAAATACCGCTGCCTCTTCGAACATCTGCCCGACGCCGCCTATCTCTGCGACGCCGCTTCAGGACGCATCATCGACGTCAACCCTCGCGGCGAAACGCTCCTCGACCGCGATCGCTCACACGTCCTGGGCTCCAGGATCGGGCAGTTCATTCCCGCCGACGTCGCCCAGAAACTTCTCTCATCCGCCGCCAACGCTGCGCCTCCGCCCGAACTCGACACCGTTTTCCACCGCCCCGGCCGCGAACCGCTTTCCATCCACCTTCGCTCCGCCATCGTTCCTCTCTACAATCGCCGGCTTCTCCTCGTTTTCATCCGCGCCGCGAGATAGATCACCGCCCGCCGCGACCGCACTTCGCCCGACTTTTGTCTCGTTCCCGCCGCGCGGATCGCTGCAACATCGGCGCACCCAACGCGTCAGACTTTCACGCGTTCACCCCATCATCTTTTACCATGAATCGTCGTTCCTTCATCGCCTCGTCCGCCGCCGCCCTCGCCGCGTCCTCGCTCCTCCCGCGCACCGCGGCCGCCTCCGATTCCTCCGGCGTCAACGCCGCCGACGGCATGAACTACGCCCCGAAGGGCAAACCGCAGCCCGTCGTCAAAGCCGGCGAATTCGTCTTCGCCGCCGCCCACCTCGACCACGGTCACATCAATGGTCAGTGCAACGGCCTCATCGAGGCCGGCGGCACCCTCAAATGGGTGTTCGAGCCCGACCAGAAGAAAGTCGACGCCTTCCTCAAACGTTTCCCCAACACCAAGGTCGCTCGTTCCCTCGACGAAATTCTCGACGATCCCGAGGTTAAGCTCGTCACCGCCGCCGCCGTCACGTCCGAGCGCGGCCCCATCGGCTGCCGCGTGATGGAGGGCGGCAAGGACTACTTCACCGACAAAGCTCCGTTCACCACGCTCGAACAGCTCGAACAGGCCAAACAGGTCGTCGCCCGCACCGGCCGCAAATACATGGTTTACTACAGCGAGCGTATTCACAACGAGTCCGCCATGTTCGCCACCGACCTCGTCCAACAGGGCGCCGTCGGCCGCGTCCTCCAGGTCATCGGCCTCGGGCCTCACCGCCTCAACGCTCCCAACCGGCCCGCTTGGTTCTTCGAACGCGAAAAATTCGGCGGCATTCTCTGCGACATCGGCAGCCACCAGTTCGAACAATTCCTCACCTACTCCGGCGCCACCGACGCCACCATCGCCCACGCCGCCATCGCCAACTACGCCAACCCGCAGTATCCAGGTTTTGAGGACTTCGGCGAAGCCTCGCTCATCGGCAACAATGGCGCCTCCAACTACGTGCGCGTCGATTGGTTCACGCCCGACGGTCTCAGCACCTGGGGCGATGGTCGCACCATCATCCTCGGCACGGAGGGCTTCATCGAGCTCCGTAAATACGTCGACCTCGGCCGCGAGAAACGGGGCAACCACGTTTACATCGCCGACGAAAAAGGCGAACGCCACATCCCGGTCGAGGGCCAGGTCGGCTTCCGCTTCTTCGGCGAACTCGTTCTCGACATCCTCAACCGCACCGAAAAAGCGATGACCCAGGCGCACGCGTTCAAAGCCGCCGAGCTTTGCCTGCGCGCCCAAGCCGCCGCCCGCCGCCTCGCCTAAATTGTAGACGGGGTCTCCCGACCCCGCCGCGCCTCGTCACCTGCGGTCTCCGCTCGCTTTCGCAGCGGAAACCGCCGCGAAGCTGATTATTCCCCAATCAGGCGTTTCACTTCGGCCACCAGCTTCGTCAGCGAAGCCGTCTTCTCGACATAAGCCGACACCTTCGTCCCGACCGTCTCTTCAGCGATCTGCGGATCGATCAACACGCCGGTCAGCAAAATCACCGGCGTGTTGGGCACCACCGCTCTGAACTGCTCCACCACTTCGAGACCATCCGCATCTTCGAGTTGAAGATCGGTGATGATCAAATCCGGCGTTTCCTGCCGGATCGCTTTCATCGCTTCGGTCGGCGATGCCACCGGAATCACCCGATAGCCCCGCGTCGAAAGATACTGCTTCAACAGCTCGCGGATCTCCGCTTCGTCGTCCAGATGGAGAATCGTTTTCTTCATGTTCGCCTGCTTCAGTGTTTCGCTCCTCGCCACAAACTCAGGTTTTGCTTTCTTGCGAGCCCAAGGCCGCATGCACGATCAAGATGCCGCCGACCACTTTGTCGCGATCGCGCAGCGGAAAGAGCGTGGCTTTCGCCGCCACTTTCCGCCCGCGGCGATCTTCAATCCACGCCGGCCGCTCCCTCAACTCGCGTCCTTCGCGCAACGCCTGCGAGATCGCCCCGATCTGCGACAACGCCGCCTCGGCCTCCTGCTCCTCCAGTTGCACGACGCGCTGCAGCGGTCCGCCCAATAAATCCTTCGCCTCCCATCCGGTCAGATGCACCACCGCCGGATTGATGCGCGTCACATTCAACGCCTTCGTGAGCACAAACACCGCATCGTAAACCGAATCCACGATCAGCTGGTTGTAGCGCAACTGATGCTCCAGCGCCTGATTCGCCCAGCGCCGCTCGAGATTCTCCAAGGTCAACTGCTCGTTCGTCGTCGCGAGTTCGTTCGTCCGCTCGCGCACCTTCGTATCGAGTTGCTCGTTCGCCGCGCGCAACACCTCCGCCGCCCGCCGTCGCGCCGCCAGGTCGTCGCGAATCAACCAGCTCACCGCGCCAAACAGCACGAAATTCAACGCCACCCCCGTCCCCACAATCCAGCGGGTCTTCTGCGCCTGCAGGTAGGACTCGCGGTCCCGCTCCGCGAGCAACGCCATCTGCTCGCCGCGCAACCGCTCCACCGCCCGCCGGATCTCTCCCAACGCATCCACCCCCGCATCCGCTCGCAACAGTTCCTGCACGCCCGCCACATCGTCCGCCTCCCGCCGCGTCGCCACCTGCTCCGCCCACTCGCTCCGCCGGTTCGCCAACTCCTCCAATCGCAACACCTGCCCGTGCGCATTCTCGTCGCTCCGCGTCAGCGCCTTCGCGATCTCCACATGCTCGGTCATCACCGCAAACGCCTCCCGCGCCGCCGCGAGATCGCGCCTGTCTCCAGTTAACAAATACGTCCGCACCGCGCCGTCTCCCGCCCGCAAGGTCGACAGCACGCCGTCCACTTCCAGCACGATCTCGTGCGTCTGATTCACCCAGTCACTGCTCACTTGCGCGCGATTGATCGCCGCGACCGCGTAAATCGCGACCGCTGCGAGCACGCCGAAGATCGCCAGGAAAAACACGTAAACGCGACGCAGGGTGAGATCTTTCACGGGAGGTTGAAGCGGAGTGGCACCAGGCTGCTCTCAATCCTTGCGCCGATCGGGATCATTGGCAGGTGGTTCGGTTTTTACCACCGTAATTCCCATCTTCTTCCGATCTTCCGCATAGCTGTAGGTAAACTCCGTCACCGAGGTCCAGTTCGCCTGCGCCGCCTCCGACACCTTGTTCGCGATGTCGCGCAGGGTCGCCCCGCTCTTCTCGAGGTTCACCGTGTATTTGCGGTTGTTGTAATCCAGATACGCCTTGCTCTCCGCCACATAACACACCGCATGCGCCGGCATGCCCACCATCCGCACGTGGATCAATCGCGTGCGAAACCCTTTCTGCTTCAACACGTGATCCGCCAGCACCGCGTAGTCGTCGCAATCGCCCGCCTTCGAAGCCAGAAACCGCTCCGCCGTTTGCACGTGCACGTGATACTCGTAGTCGAAATCCTCGAAGTGATTCGCGAACCGCTTCGGCGTCAGCTTCGGATCGTTCAACAACTTCTCGAGCGTCACTTCCGCCCCGCCCGCCACCGCCGCAAATCCCGCCAACCAGGCAAGCGCCGCCCGCCGGAGCTTCGCTCCCGTCGATCGTGGCGGCATCTGGACAGTCTTCATCGAACCTTCTTCGCGCCCCACCCCGCCGGCAATCGGAACCAGACTCCTCGCGGAGAAGGCGAATAAGAGTGGAAGGAGTATCCCCCTCTCCGCGCAACTCAAGGTTCACCATTACGCCATTTTACGCGGTTTTCTCGATAGCGCTTTCTCCCCGACTTCGAGATGCTCGCCGCACCCCGCCCCTCATGTCTTTCAGCCTCAGCATCCCCGTCGCGATTTCCGCGATCCGGTCCCTCGTCAAATTCCGCGATCGCATCGACACAATCCTGTCCCTGAGCAAAGCCGCCGATCCGCTTCCGTTTCTCCTCCCGGCCACGCCGACCGACCACGGCCCGCACCTCCAAGCCATGCTCGCTTTCTTCCGCAGCGAGACCGGCGCAGATCTCCTGATCCTCCGCGGCTTCGAGCCCATCTGGAAAAGAGTCGCCCCCAACCCCGTCGCCGCCGACGCCAACGATCTCGATACACTCTGCCGCCTTTACTACGAGGCCCACGATATCACGCCCAAACTCCTCGGACCCGCGCTCCATCATTTCCAACTCGCCCGCGGCAGCACCCGCGACGCACAGCTCGCCTTCTACGTCGTCGAGAGCGATCGCCTCTCCCGTAATCCCGCCGTCACCCGCGTCCTCCTCGCCGCCGCCGACACCCTGCTCGAATTCGGCGCCGCCCACGCCCACCTCTTCATCTCCGATCCCCGCTCGCGCCCGCTCGTCGAATCCCTGCTCCACGAGTTCGCCGCGAAACGCGATTGGGACGACTCCGGCGCAGGCCTCATCTTCAAAACCCTGCTCGGCTCCACCGCTCTCGCCGCCCTCCAAAATCAATCCCAACTCTCCGACACCCCTCTCGCAAAAACCCTCTTCGCCGCCCTCCACGACGTCGAACGCGATCTCGGAGCCAGGGGAGCCGACGTCGTCGCCCAACTCGTCACCCGCGAAAGCTTTCACGCCTTCCTCTCCCGTCTCCTCCTTCAATCCGCACAACAACCCGCACTCCTTCCCGGCCAGCCGCTGCTCCAACAATCGCTCGCCGCCATGCTCAAAACCGCCGGCGAAAACCTCGACACACTCCTCCTTCGCCAACCCGGCGCCATCGAAAATCTGCTCCACGCCGGAATCGCCGCCATCACCGCCAGCGCCACCCCGCTGCTCTCCCAAAAAGTCGGCGACCGTCCGCTGCTCGACGCCGTTCTTCGTTCCTTCCTCCACGCCACCCACCAAACCGCCGCGCAAAATCAACTCTTCGCCCAAATCGCCGACGGAGAATTCCTCGCCACACTCTACAAAACCACTCTCCGCACCGCCGCCGACCACCCCGCTGCACTCGCCAATGCCGCCCAACTCGACGCGCATGTCGCCCAGCTCATCGCCACCTGCGCCAGCGAACTCGCGCGCGCGGACATCGCGGACGCCTTCTCGCCCCACACGCTTCGCACCGTCGCCGCGCGCACCCTCGAAACCATCGCCGCCGAGCCCGCATTCCTCGCGCATCGCGACGATTTCACCACCCGCATCCTCACCTCCGCCCTCGCTGCCACCGCCGCCGCCACGAAACCGGGATTCACCACCCACGATCTCGTCGACATCGCCGAACACGTCACCCGCACCGCCACCCGCAACCTCGCTCTTCTCGAAATGGACGAGCGCCTTCGTCCGTCGACCGTCGCCATCGCTCAAATCCTCTCCACCCACAACCTCGCCTCCTTCACTACGCCCGCGACCCGTCGCGCCTTGTTCCTCGCCGGACTCGAAGCGCTCACCACGAATCCAAAAATTTGGGACGCCCTCGCCACCCGCAATCTCGCCCAACCGCTCGTGCTCGGGATCGTCCACGCACTCGCCCAAACCCCCTCAAACCTGCTCGCCGGCCCCGCACTCATCCCAGCCTTTCAAGAAATCCTCGAAGCCGCCGCGCGACGCGGTCGCGCTTTCATCGACGAATCCACCACACCGGCCGAGTTCGAATCCGTTCTCACCGCCGCGCTCGTCGCCGCCGAAAACGCCATCGGCGATTCCATCGACGCCAAAACGCTCCCGCTTTACCTGCGTCGCGTCGCCTTGGCGTTTCTCGCCGCTCCGTTCGATCCCGCCAACGGCACCGCACTCGCCCGCTTGCTTCAGCAACACCTTCCCGCCGCCGCCTGAGCCGCTCCGCGATCATGACCTTCCGCCTCCTCAGCTTCGTCGCCGCTCTCCTGCTTCTCACCGGCTGCCCTGCAACGCTTGCGCCATCGACGGCCGACCTGCAGCGCGTCCACGAACTCTACGCCACCGAATTCACCTCGCTCGCCGACGCTATTCCGACGCCCGGCAGCGAACCTCCCGCCAAACAGCCTTCCTCCAGCGACGCCTTCATTCAGTCGCTCCGAGCCCTCAACGACTACCGCGCTCAACACCCCGAAAAATCGTTCGAACTCGCCCATCTCGATGTGCTCGAGGGTATGATCTACCTTCAATCAGGCCGCTTCGGACTCGCTCGCGCCGTCGCCCCCAACGTAGAACGCGCCGGCGCCACACTCTCCTCTGCACCTTCGCCGCAGCGTTCCACTCTCGGCGACGCACCAACAGCCTCCGCCGTTCGCGACGCCCTCCTCGCAAAAAACTTCCGCGCCCTGCTCGACGGCTGGTCCGCCACGCGCAACGGCCAATCCACTCCCGACGACTTCGACCGCGCCTTTCGATCGATCGCCGAATCGCTGACGACCACCACCACCTCCTCCATTCGACTCGAGCGCGACCACGGCGCCCTCTATCTCGCGACCAGCGCCGCCATCTTTCAAACGTGGGCGCACGCGCGCGACAGCATGCGCGTTCACCTCGATCCGACCGACGCAAAACTCCGCGATCTCGAACATCGCCGCCTTCAACGCTATACCTCCGCCCGCGATCTGCTCGCGCGGTTTCTCACCGACGCCGAACGCACCACGCGCCTCACGGAAGATCTCGGCGACCACATCCCCGTCGGCCGCTTCCGCTACGTCGCTTGGTATCACTTCTTCAACGACGCCCTGTCCGCACCGTAGCTGAGAGCCGGGCCTCGCTTCATCGCATCGCACTTACATCAGGGAAACACGGCGCACCCGCTTCGAGCGCAACCCGGTTCCCGCCGCGCCTCCCTCCTGCTAAGCTCGGCTCGTGTTCGCGTATCGATGGTCCGACCGACTGCAGGGAGCATTGAAACGCAGCGTCGCGCACGGACTGATTCCTTTCGATTGGGGCGCCGCCCGGTCCTATCGCCTTCCCGCAGCTCGGGGCGTCGATCCCTCTCCGCGCACGTTTAGCGAAAAGGTTCGCTATAAACTCCGCCACGATCGTCGGGCCATCCTAAAAATCTACGCCGACAAACTCGCCGTCCGCGATTACGTGCGCGCCACCTGCCCCGACGTTCGCCTGCCCCGGCTGCTCGGCGTTCACGCCACCGTAGAAAGCGTCCTGTCTTCGATCCCGCTCGAGCCGTGGGTGATGAAAGCGTCCCACGGCTCATCGATGATTCTCGTCAACGCATGGCAACCGCCGCCCGTCGCCGAAATCCGACGCCGCGCGTCCGAATGGCTGCGCACCGACTACGGTCTTCACTATTGGGAATGGCAGTATTTCCGACTGCCGCGGCGCATTCTCTTCGAAGAATATCTCGGCGACGCCCACGGCGTCCCCGCCGACTTCAAATTCTACGTCATCCACCAGCGCGTCCGCTTCGTCGAGGTCGACCAGGATCGTTTCACCGGACACACGCGCGACTTCTTCTTCCCAGATTGGTCGCCCATCACGTCCCGCATCGGCCCCGCCCCAACCGCACGTCTCCGCCCCGCGCGTCCACCGCAACTCGCCCGCATGATCGCCATCGCAGAAGCGCTCGCCTGCGATACCGATTTCCTGCGCGTCGATCTCTACGCCGTCCGAGACGACATCTTTTTCGGCGAACTCACCCACTCGCCCGCCGCCGGAAATTTCAACTTCGCCGACCACTCTCTCGACGAAGCACTCGGCCGCGACTGGCAACTCCCGCCCCGCTTCCGCTAATCGCGCGCCGCCGCAAATCGAGCACCCGGTTGAGTTTCGCCGGCCACGCTACTCATTGCCGCTCATGAGCACGCAATCGAATTTCGAACTCGGCACCCGGCGACTCGGCGCGCACGGCCTTCAAGTCTCCGCGCTCGGGCTCGGCTGTATGGGAATGAGCGAATTCTACGCCCCCGGCAGCCTGAACGAGGATGAATCCATTCGCGTCATCCATCGCTATCTCGATCTCGGCGGCAACTTCCTCGACACCGCCGACATGTATGGCTCCGGCCGCAACGAAGAACTCGTCGGACGCGCCATCGCCGGCCGACGCGACCGTATCGTGCTCGCAACCAAGTTCGGCAACGTGCGCGGCCCCAACGGCGAATTCCTCGGCGTGCGCGGCGACCCCGATTACGTCCGCTCCTGCTGCGACGCCAGCTTGCGTCGCCTAAAAGTGGATACGATCGACCTTTACTATCAGCACCGTGTCGACCCCAAGGTTCCCATCGAGGAAACCGTCGGCGCCATGGCGGAACTCGTTCGCGCCGGCAAAGTTCGCCACCTCGGTCTCTCCGAAGCCGCGCCTGCCACCATTCGGCGCGCCGCCGCCGTCCACCCGATCGCCGCCCTGCAGACGGAATACTCGCTCTGGAGCCGCGACGTCGAAACCGACGTGCTCCCCGCCATCCGCGAACTCGGCATCGGTTTCGTCGCCTACAGTCCGCTGGGCCGCGGATTCCTCACCGGCCAATTCAAGCGCTTCGAAGACCTCCCCGCCGACGACTACCGTCGCAACTCTCCGCGCTTCCAAGGCGATAACTTCAACAAGAACCTCGCACTCGTCGCAAAGATCGAAGCGATGGCCAACCGCAAGGGCTGCACCTCAGGCCAACTCGCCCTCGCCTGGGTCCTCGCCCAAGGCCTGGATATCGTTCCTATCCCTGGCACGAAACGCATTGGCTACCTCGAGGAAAACCTCTCCGCCGCAACCGTTACTCTCAGCCCTGACGAGCTTCGCGAAATCGACTCCATTCTGCCCGCCGGCGCCGCCGTCGGCGACCGCTATCACGCTCAAGGCATGGCAGCCGTCCATCGCTGATCGGCGACAGCGGCCTTCCGCTATTTCGGCAAAGCGCACAAACTGGCGCGCCTTCGCCTGCTCGCGCGGCGCAGTCGCCGCGTGATGCGGGTCCATTGCGACAGCGGGCCAAATGAGAGCCTCCGCTGATCGTTGGGTATAAGGGGTATCCGAAATTCGGTTACAACGCTGCCAATTTTGCCGGATCAATACGGAACCTTTTTGCAAGGGCCCATGTAGAACCGGGCTTCCCGCTGCAGGTGCCGGGTTATTTCGGGTGTCTTTACCTGGGGAAAAATATGCGAGCAATATTCTCTAGGAACACAGTCGAGCAGGCATGTTATCGAGGGTTCATCTCACCCATCCATCGGATTACTTACCGGTTTTTGACCCGGTAAAAGCTTCACACCCCCGCCTAGCATGTTCTCATCCCGTCCGACAGGTCCGGCGCAGCAGCAAAAGTAAAATGATCAACCATCCTGATAATGTTCAAATCACGCCCTGTCAGCGTTAGTGCCGGCTTCTTTTTTATCTTCTTCACTTATCTCAGTTCCCTCTCCGCCCAATCTCTTTACAAATCGGATGGTTCGCTGGACACGACAGTTTATACGCGTCTGGCGCAGACTTATGATAAGGCGACCATGGAGCTGCGACTCGGGCCCAGCTTCCAGGACCTGAGCCCCAAAGCGAGCGACGACCGCCCCACCCTTTACCGTCCTCCGTCCTACAAACGCTCCGACGGCTACATTCGCACCAACCCTTACGAGCTCGGCAGCTCCCCCAAGACGGACAGCGACTACTGGAGCGAAAGTGGCCAGGTCGCCTACGTGCCCACGGACCCCAGCGATCCCGGCCTCGATCGCACTCAGGTTTACGCGTATTACGATCGCGTTTTCGCCATCAGCCCCCGCCTCGACTGGGCCAGCGGCAAACCGCACCCCGACCTGCAAACGCGCGAACCTTACTACGCCACGCTCTTCGGCGCCCTGCCCAAACATCCGATCGCCATGGCCCGCAACTATGGCATGCAATGCAACGAAGCGATCGTCCTCTATCGCGGTGGCTACATGGCCGTGGCGGGCACCCAGACGAGCCGCACGTCGTCCGAACGCCCTTACCCGGGATTCGTTTTCCCCAAAAACAAAGTTCCGACGGGCATCGCGCTTACCACCGCAAATGAATTTGGCCTCGTGACCGTTTGGGACACCACGACAAAGAAGGGGCAGTTGGCCGTCTTCGCACTCGAGGGCAAATACCTCAAATTTCATACATGGCCGTATATGGGCATGCCCAACCAGGGCAGCTGGTCAGCCTTCAAGCTTCTCGGCTATATCGATCTTCCCATGGCCACGCCGACGTCCGTTTCCGCCGCCAGCAACGGTTGGTGGAGCGGCCCTTCGCAAACCGGCGGAAAGGTCCTGAGCCAGATCGATCTCAAGAAGGATTCGGATCGCAAGAATGTTTATAACGGTTCCTGGGCCGGCGTCGTCGCACGCGGCGGCTACGCCATCGTCGCTTCGAAATATGATAACAAGGTCGCCCTCGTCGATCTCGCTCCGCTCTTCACTTATATGCGCGAGAGCTACCTCAGTTCCGCCGCCAGCTACAAATCGACCCTCGCGGCGCGCGGCACGGGCGACAGCAACTTCCCGCAAGCTTTCTCTGTAAAACCTTCCATTGCACCGAAGGTCGTCTGGCAAAGCACGATCTCGAAGCCGACCACCGTCCTTGCCGGCATCAGGATGGACCGTTGGACCAAAGATTACTTCAAAGCCTACGTCGCCTCGGAAGATGGCACCATTTCGATCGTCGACACCTCGCCGCTGATGAAGCGCAACTCGTGGGAACGCCTCGGCTCGTTGCGCATCGCCGGCACGTTTAACGTCGGCCGTAATCCGGTGAGCATGGCGTTCACCCGCCGCGGCGACAGCAACCTGCCGCTCCTCCCGAAGAAGTCCGACGGCAAGCAGATTTCGCCCGATCCGTTGAACAACATTTTCTATATTGCCGTTCGCGGCGACCGGAAGGTGGTGGCCGCGGTGACCTTCGAAGGCAAGGGCTCCGTATATCGAACCATTAAAGACAAACGCATGGGCGACCCCGTCGCAGTGAGCACCGCGATCCGCGGCCCCATGGTTTCGGTCGCCGATTTCCGCGGCCAAAAAATGGTGAGCTTCCGCGTCGGTGCCATCAACGACGCTCGCAACAAGAAGGTTTATGGCTGCGGCGCCGACGGCAAAGCGCCCTTCGAGTTCGCCGGTGAAGTCCCCTTCGCCGGGTATCCTTTCCTGCTCAATTCAACCAACGTAAACTGATCGCAGGTCCAAACATCAAGCGATAGAGCATGCAGCGTGTGGTGTCGCACGTAGCAACGAAACCGGCGGCCAATCTGGCCGCCGGTTTTTTTACATCTACTCCGGCAATACCTGATACACGGACATTTTCGTAGCAACCGCGCTATAGGTAACCCCGGAAGACAGGCATCGGGGATTCTCCCAAGGAGTCTTACGAGGTGTTTACCACATGCAGGCTTCCCATCCCTGCGCGAGCTGCTCTCATCGCCTCCCTCCCGACGGAGATCGCCGGGAAAATACAGAAAATAATACGATCATGCCTACGGCACTTATCAAAAATATATCCCTCGCCGGTGCGTTGGTCCTATGCGGATTTCTTCCTCAGAGTTTCGCACAAACCACCCCGTTGCCCGCCGTCACCCGGCTGGTTCTTATCAACACCTCCACGCAGAAAGATCTTCGCGCGTTGAGCAGCACCAACGACATTTCCCTCCTGAACGACGGGACCGCACTCAATATTCGCGCCGAAGGCAACAGCTCCGTCCGCAGTATTGCTTTCTATTACGATGGCTCCCTGGTCCGCACGGAAAACGTCGCTCCTTATGCATTCTGGGCCGACGATTCGGGGAAATATAGAAAATGGACGCCCACCGCGGGCACGCACAAACTTCGCGCCGTTCCCTACACCTCCACCGATCGGAGAGGAACGCAGGGCGCCGCGTTCGAAGTGACACTCAACGTGTCCGCGGCCGCCGCCGCGCCGCTTCCGACGCCGACGACGCTCGCCGTGACCAAGCTCACGCTCGTCAACTCGGCCACGCAGCGCGACATTCGCACGCTCACGCCCGGCGCGGTGATCGACCTCGCCGCCGACGGCACTTCGCTCAACATCCGCGCGGATGTCAGCGGAAAGACGGGCAGCATCGCATTCACGCTCAACGGCAAGACGATCACCGAGAACATCGCCCCTTACGCGATCGGTGGCGACGACTCGGGCAAATATCGCAAATGGTCGCCTCCGCTCGGCTCGCACGTCCTACGTGCAACTCCTTATTCGTCCACCGACCGCAAAGGCACCGTCGGCACACCGTTCGAAGTTGCCATCACCGTGGTGCAGAATGGCGGCAGCACTCCTTCGCCGGCTCCGGAACCCAACGAACCCAGCACCCCGGTTGAAGACCAGGACCCCACGCCCTCGCCGAATCCTTCCGACTCGATCGCGTCGCAACTCTACGACGCCGACGGCAACCTGAACGAAACCCTCTATCACAAGCTCGCGACCGGCGTTGATAAAGCGACCATGGAGCTGCGTCTCGGGCCCAGCTTTCTCGACCTGAGCCCGGGCGCGAGCGACGATCGTCCCACGCTCTATCGTCCCCCGTCGTTCCCGCGGACCAGCGGCTACATCCGCACCAACCCGTATGAACTCGGCGGCCCGCCGAAGACCGACGGCGACTACTGGAGCGAAAGCGGCCAGGTCGGCTACATCCCCACGGACCCCAGCGATCCGGGCCTCGACCGCATTCAGGTGTATGCTTACTACGACCGCGTGTTCGCGATCAGCCCGCGTCTCGATTGGGCGAGCGGCAAACCGCATCCCGACCTGCAAACCCGCGAACCGCACTACGCCAGGTTCTTCGGCTCGCTGCCGAAGTATCCGATCGCGATGGCGCGCAACTACGGCATGCAGTGCAACGAAGCGATCGTCATTTACCAAGGCGGCAAACTCGCCGTCGCCGGCACGCAAACCAGCCGCGCGGGCCACGAACGCCCCTACCCGGCCTTCCAGTTCCCCGCGCATAAAGTTCCGACCAGCGTCACGATGACGACGGCGAACGAATTCGCGCTCGTGACGATCTGGGACACCTCCACGAAGAAAGGTCAGCTGGCCGTCTTCGCACTCGAAGGGAAATATCTCCCCTTCCACACGTGGCCCTACATCGCCATGCCCAACCAAGGCAGCTGGTCCGCCTTGAAGCTCCTGGGCTACGTCGACCTGCCCATGGCGATGCCGTCATCGGTCTCGGCCGCCAGCAATGGTTGGTGGAGCGGTCCGTCGCAAACGGGCAACCTCGTCCTCAGCCAGATCGACCTCGGCACGGATAAGCACCGCAAAAACGTTTACGACGGCGGCTGGTCCGGCGTCGTCGCTCGCGGCGGCTACGCCATCGTCGGTTCGAAATTCGACAACAAGGTCGCGCTCGTCGACCTCGAGCCGCTGTTCAGCTACGTCCGCGAGAGCTATCTCAGCTCCGCCTCGAGCTTCAAGGCGACCATGGCCGCTCGCGGCACCGGCGACTCGAACTTCCCGCAGGCGTTCTCCGTAAAACCCAGCATCACTCCCAAAGTGGTCTGGCAGGCGAACATCGCCAGCCCCAACGCCGTCCTCGCCGGCTTCAAGATGGATCGCTGGACGAAGGATTACTACAAGGCCTACGTCGCATCGGAAGACGGCACGATCAGCATCATCGACACCACGCCGCTCATCCGCCGCGCCTCGTGGGAACGCTTGGGATCGTTGCGCATCGCCGGCACGTTCAACGTCGGTCGCAACCCGGTGAGCATGTGCTTCACGCGCCGCGGCGACAGCAACCTGCCGCTCATCCCGCGGAAAGCCGACGGCACGCAATACGAGCCCGATCCGTTCAACAACCTCATCTACGTCGCCGTCCGTGGTGACCGGAAAGTGGTTGCAGCGGTCACCTTCGAGGGCAAAGGCGCCGTGTATCGGACGATCAAGGACAAGCGCATGGACGACCCTGTCGCCGTCAGCACCGCGATCCGCGGCCCGATCCTTTCGGTCACCGACTTCCGCGGCAAAAAGATGATCAGCTTCCGCGTCGGCAAGATCCACGACGCCCGCAACAAGAAGACCTTCGGCGCCGGAGCCGACGGCAAACAGCCGTTCGAATTCGCCGGTGAAGTGCCGTTCAACGGCTATCCCTTCCTGATCAACACCACCAACGTCAACTGATCGCAGGTCCCAGCTTACGAAAGCGACCAACCAGTGAGTTGATCATATAAACCAACGCCGGCGGCCCCAAAAGGGCCGCCGGTTTTTTCGTTGGCGTTCAACGTCGACGCCAAGCCCGCACTTAGCGAGCGACCACGCCGTCAGCCAATGCCACGACGAAATGAATCCCGCCACTTGCGACAATCTTCTCTGAACCGGGCGCAATGACCGTGCGCGCCGAAGCATAGCTGTGATAGTCCGTCGTGGCGCCTTCCAATCCCGCCGCGGCACGAGCCTCTTCTGCAACCTTCGGCGACAAGGTCACGGTATCGAGATAAACACTGTTATGCGAAATCGTGGGAGTGCCCACCGTGACCATCAGCCCCGGCTGATTGCGGCGACCCCAGTTGTCCACGCAACCGACGACCATCGAATACGCCAACACCTCGAACTCGTTCCAGTAAGCGACCTCCTCTTCATAAACCGGCCGCCGGATCACGCGTTGATACGCACGATCAAGAACCGCGCGATATTCGTCCGGGCGTTGGCGAAGCTCGGCGATGTGCGCTTTAACCTGCTCGTTATACGTCAGGACCGCCGGCGGCTGGCCCGCTTCAGGCGCACGTCCAAACGCATCCGCAAACGCCTTCGCGATCACAGCACGGCGCGCCGTGGGATCTTGCTGCAAGAGCGCCCGATGTTTCTCCACCAAATCGCTCACCGACGCCGAACCGGCTGCGTCGCTCCATTCGGCGAGCTCCGTTGCCGACGGGAGACGGCCTTGAGCGATGAGAAACGACGCCTCCACCCGCTGCCCGACCGCCGATTCCGCTCCCACGAGAACGGATACGGACGACTGAAAAACCAACAGAAGAACGAGGCGCACGCTACGAGAGATCATGGAAGTAGCGTGAGCAGAACGAAATTGCCGGCATCGTCAAACTGAAGCCCGGCATCGCTCCCTTGAGCGGATCCCGCATGGCAGGCTCGGCCCCACCGAGCGTAAGCTGGTCCGCATCCGCTAGACAGCGGATCGGGGATATTAAGATGCCTTGGCCGACTCCGAGGACAAGAGCGACGAAGCTTGCCGCAGGAAGCCTCCCGAGGATGGAGGATTTGTTGTAAGCTCATTGGTTGATGGCAGGGGGACCGGGCTTGGCGGTCGTCCCTCAACGCTCAAGCGCGCCAGCTTTCTTTTGAGCCGCTCCAGCTCCATCTTCAGCCATCCGATCGCTTCGAACAGCTTCTTCTCGCGGTTGTTCGCCGCCTCGGCCTCGTGGTCGGCCTTGCGGGCAAACACCTCGGGCAACCGTTCGGCGGCCTCCTTCTTCCATTGGCACACCTGCACTGGGTGCACTTCGTAATTGGCGGCGATCGCGTGGACCGGCTCGATGCCTTGCAAGGCTTCCATCCCAACGCGGGCGTTCAGATCGGGCCTATGCCGCCGACGTTTCTTTGACATGGGGATCGTTTCGCTGAGTTTCGGTTAACGATCCGTCCTGTCCAACCTCCGGGGACCAGCTCACTGATGACAAACCGTCATGTTGTGGGTTTGTTAGTAAGCGTCCGACGCGACACCTCATTGACGAGCATAGCTATCATTGCTCCGAGAGAGCGGAGACGCGCTCCGATGAGAGATTTGATATCTATGCTGCGGCTCCGAGCAGAGAGATGATATCTCTGATTGACGCTATGCTGGCTGCCAGAGCGCCGGGGTGAGCGGAGCGAGGTTGTCCTGGTTGGTCATCGTCGGCAGACGACGCAGCACGTCGCGCAGATACGCGAGCGGATCCTTGCCGTGGCGCTGGCACGAGACGACGAGCGAGTAGATGATCGCCGAGCGTTGGCCGGCGTCGGGATGGCCGATGAAGAGCCAGTTCTTCTTCCCGATCGCGGATGGCCGGATGGCGTTTTCGACGAGGTTGTTGTCGAGACGGGTGAACGAGTGCTCTTGATGCGCGACGAGCACGTCCCACTGATCGAGTAGATACGAACACGCCTTGCCGACGAGCGAGCGCGGCAACGCCTGCGAGCGCAACCCGAGCACGACACGTCGCAGCCAGTAGAGCGGCCGCGCAAAGTGCTCCTGCCGCAGCGCGGCACGGGCATCGCCGACCTGCGCTTCGTCCCACTCGCGTTCGAGTTGGTAGAGTCGCCCGATCAATCGCAGCACCAGTTGCACGGCTTTCGGTTTCTCGCTGACCGCCTCGAAGAAGCGCCGTCTGGCATGCGCCCAGCAGCCCACCCAGGCGACGCCGTCGTGCGAACGCACGTAGCTCGGATACGCGGAGTAAGCATCCGACTGAAGCACGCCCTTAAATCCGTCGAGCAGCGACGTGAGTTCGCCGTGACGACGCGACAGTCGCCAGTCGAAAACCACGTCGGCGCCGGGCCGACTGATGACCCACAGGTAACCTTGGGTGGTGCCCCCGCGTTTTTCGTCCGGATCGTTGCAGCGCACCGGCGTTTCGTCGGCTTGCAGATAGTCGCCCGTCAGGAGCCCGCGATGCATCTGCCGATAAATCGGCGCGAGCCACTCCGCGGTGATCTCAATCCAGTCGCTCATCGTGCGGCGGCTGATCGGCGCGCCCCAACGCTGCGACATCTGCTCCAACCGATACAGCGGCAGGTGATGCACGTATTTGCTGATCGCGATCCACGCGAGCAATCCGGCCGACGCATAACCACCCGACACCGGCCGCGCCGGCGCCGCTGCGATAAGCGGTGGACGAGCGCGATCCAACTTATGCCGGAACTTCGGCCGCACGATCTCGCGCTTCACCAACTTCGGTTCGATCACGTCGACCTCAAACGTGCGTTCCTCGCCGATCCGTTCGTAAAGCTCCGGATCCTGTTTCACCGCCTCCGGCATGATCTCGATCGTCTCGACGACCGGCAACTTCGCGAAGGTCTCCGCCGGCACACTGCGCGGCTCCTTCGCGGGCTTGGCGCGTTCATACGTGATCGTCTCCACGCGCTGCTCGGCTTTTGCGGCCAACCGTTCGAGCTCCTCGAGCTGGAAGCGCATCTGCGCACGATCGAGCTTCTCGCTTTTACCCGGCCCGAACAGTTGCTGTTTCAACCAGGCGATCTGCGCGCGCAGTGCCGCGTTCTCCTCGCGCAGGAGCTGGACTTCCTCAGGGCTGGCGGCGGCGCTCACGTTGCGCGCTTACGAAAAAACTTCCGCCGAAGTGTTCCCGCTGATCAGCAGGATTTTGTATCAGGAACGTTCATACCACGGCTTCAGCGAACCGCGCTTCAACTCCACCCCGCCAACGAGCAGCGCCAACGCTTCTGGCGCGAGCGACAGCTTCGTGCGTGCGTCGCTCGTCGCCGGCCAGGAGAACCGACCTTCTTCCAGCCGCTTCGCCAACACCCACACGCCCGTCCCGTCCCAATACAAAAGCTTCAGCCGCGTGCGCTCGCGATTGATGAACGCGAACACCGCTCCGCTCTTCGGATCTTCGTGCAACTGCTCGCTCGCCGCCGCCCACAGCCCGTTGAACGACTTCCGCATGTCCACCGGCTCCACCGCCACGTAGATCCGGATCGCCGCAGGAAACGCCAGCATCGCTTCAGCTCCGCAACGCCCGCACCAACGCCACCACGTCCGCCGCGACATGGCCCCGCACCGTCGTGCCGTCCGGCAGCCGCACCTCCAGCGCGAAGTCGTTCTGCTCACTCGTTGTGCCGGACCCAAGCGGCAGCCGCATCTCTGTGAACTGGATCGACGACGCGCCCGGACTCGGCCGGACCTTCGCCATCCAACTGGCAAACGTCGCATACTTGATTCCTTCCCGCCGGGCGAACGCTGCCATCGTTAACCCGCTCCTGCGATACTCGGCAATCAACTCCTCCCGGCGCTCGACCGGTGTCACTCGCCGGCCGCCTGCTCCGCGCTTCTCGCCTACATCCACTAACTCCGCCGTGATCGTTCCCATCACGACACTCTACCGCAACCCTGACTCCCCGCCTACGAGGTCGCCGATCGGACGCTTACGTTTGTTATCAGGACCACATTCGTCACTACGTAGGTGAAATCGATCGGTCAATAAGTCCTCCGTCTGTCGGAATACGCTTAAAAAAGAGGCCCGGTCCTTCTTTAGAAGAACCGGGCCATAGACCTGGCAACAACCTACTCTCGCGGGACCTATCGTCCTACTACCATTGGCTGCTCGGGGCTTAACGGCCGTGTTCGGGATGGGAACGGGTGGAACCCCCGGCATATGGTCACCAGGAAAGGAAACTCAGACACCACAACAGTGCTGCTGAGTAATACTACGAAAATTTAGGGCGAACTGTTGTAAGGAGGTAAAATAAACGCCTAGAACCTGTTGAAGTGATGGTCTGCATAAACCGAAAAGGTCATTAGTAACAGTAAACTCAACGGATTGCTCCGATTACATTTCTGTCCTATCAACCGGGTGGTCTACCCGGACCTTTTACCACTCGCGGGGATTGTGATCTTATCTTGGGATGGGCTTGGCGCTTAGATGCTTTCAGCGCTTATCCCTTCCGAACATAGCTACCCGGCGCTGCCGCTGACGCGACAACCGGAACACCAGAGGTTCGTCATTC
>JAFAAS010000127.1 GCA_023426435.1 Verrucomicrobiota bacterium
TGACAAAGAAGGGGGGCAGAATAACGGGAACGGTGCGACGAGGAGAGAGGCGGGAGATTACTCGGCGGAGGCGGGGGCGGAGTTGACGGGGATGAACCAGCCGGTGGTGCTGGTATCGACGTTGAAGTAGTCGCGGGCGACGCGCTGGATGTCGGCGGGGGTGACCTTTTGCACGGCGTCGTCGAGGGTGTAGTAGAGCGTCCAGTCGCCGGCGGCGATGCACTCGTTGAGATTGCCGGCGATGGAGAACGAGCCGTCGCGTTGGTAGGCGGAGTCGGCGAGCCATTTGGCGGCGGCGGCTTTTACTTCGGCTTCGGTGACGCCCTCGGTTTTGAGTTTCTCGATTTCGTCGAGGGCGATTTTTTCGACCTCCTCGTGCGTGGCGCCGGGGGCGAGCGGAACGAAGGCGATCATGAGGGAAGGGTCGTGGTTGAAGCCGACGTAGCTTTGTGCGCCGGTGGAGAGATTTTTGTCGGTGAGGGCGCGGTAGAGCCGGCTGTTTTTGCCGTCGGTGAGGATGAGGCTTGCGATGGAGAGCGCGGCGTAATCGGGGTGGCGGGCGGAGGTGGTTTTGTAGCCGATGGCGACGACGCCGAGCTGGCCGGCGCGTTTGACGATGACGCGACGGGCGCCGCGTTGCGGAGGTTCCTCGGTGTAGAGTTCCGGGATGGGCTCGGGCGAACGCGGGTAAACGCCGAAGTATTTCTTGATCATCGCGAGCGCGGCGGCGGGTTCGAAGTCGCCGATGAGCGTGGCGGTGGCGTTGTTGGGCCAGTAGAACGTGTCGTAGAATTCCTTCAGTTTTTCGATCGGCACATTCTCGATGTCGGAGCGGTGGCCGATGGTGGAGTGGTGATACGGGTGGGCGACGAAGGCGGCCTGGAAGATTTCCTTGATGAGGGCTTGGAAGGGGGAGTTTTCGCCGCGTTCGAATTCGTTGCGGACGACGGTCATTTCGGGGCGGCGGTCTTCGTCGCGGAGCCAGAGGTTGCGCATGCGATCGGCTTCGATGGCCATGTAGCCCTCGAGGAATTCGGAGCCGATGTTGGCGTAGTAGTTGGTGCGATCGAGCCAGGTGGTGGCGTTGTAGTTGCCGCCGACGCGCTCGAGGTATTGGTCGACGCTGTTGCCCTTCTCGCGGTTGAAGTTGGGCGAGCCCTTGAACATGAGGTGTTCGAGCAGGTGGGTGGCGCCGGTGGTGCCGGTGACCTCGTTGCGCGAGCCGACGCGGTAGGTGACCATGAAGGTGAGCGTCGGGCTCGAGCGTTCCGGCATGAGCAGGACGGAGAGGCCGTTGGAATCGAGCGTGTATTCGGAGATGTCGCCGACGGTTTTGACGTGGGTGAAGCCGTCGACGTTGGCGGGTGCGGCGAAGACGGCGGGGGTGAAAGCCAGCGTGGCGGCGAGGAGCAGCGGGGGGAATTTCATGCTAGGAAGACAAAGAGGTTGGCGAAACGGTGACGCAGGGAGGCGAGAAGTCCAAGGGATAGATTGAAGGGTGAAACGCCGATCGTCGCGGTGCGGCGGCGTTGGCTCACGGCGTTTTGAGGGCGTGGGTGATGGCCTCGGCGAGGCGGTGGGCTTCGAAAGGTTTTTGGATGAAACCGGCGAGGCCGCGGCCGGAGAAACGCTCGGCGGATTCGCTGCGATTGTAGCCGCTCATGAGGATGACGGGGACATCGCTGGCGAGACGGTGGATTTCGTTGAACGCTTCGATGCCGTCGAGGACGGGCATGGTGAGGTCCATGAGGACGAGGCGGAATTCGCGCGGGTTGCGGGCGAAGAGATCGACGCCCTGGCGTCCGTCTGCGGCGGATACAACGGTGAAGCCGAAACGCTCGAGGATGCGGGTGGCGGTTTGGCGGACGGCATCTTCGTCGTCGACCACGAGGATGGTTCCGCTGGTGGCGAGTGTTTCGAGGGATGCCGGGGCATCGGTGACGATTGCGGCGGCGCCTTCGGCGGCGGGCAGGAGAAGGCGGAAGGTGGTGCCGCGGCCGGGAGCGGTGTCGACTTTGATGGCGCCCTGGTGACTGCGGGCGATGCCGAGGACGGCGGAGAGGCCGAGACCGTGGCCGCTGAACTTGGTGGTGAAGAACGGCTCGAACATGCGTGCGACCACCTCGGGTTTCATGCCGCTGCCGTTGTCGCTCACCTCGAGGAAAACATAGAGCCCGGGCTCGAGGGCGGGGGCGAGGTAGGTGGTGGACAGATACGCGCGATCGGCGGGCATGCAGCCGGTGCGGACGACGACGCGGCCTCCTTGATCGCCGCAGGCGTCGGACGCGTTGATCACGAGATTCATCGTGATCTGGTTGAGCTGAGTGGCGTCGCCCTTGACCGGAGGCAGGCCGCGGGCGAGGTCGAACTCGAGCGTGCATTTCTTCGAGACGGAGACTTTGAGGAGGCCGGTGGTTTCCTCGACGATGCGCGTGAGGTCGACGTTTTCGGAGGAGAGGCGGCCCTTGCCGGAGTAGGCGAGCATCTGGCGGCAGAGCTCGGCGGCGCGCAGGGCGGCGAGCTCGATCTGGTGAATCGCGCTTTCGGCGGGACTATCGGGGGCGGTGTCGAGCCGGGCGAGCGTGGCGTTGCCCAGCATGACGGTGAGGAGATTGTTGAAATCGTGTGCGATGCCGCCGGCGAGAACGCCGAGACTTTCGAGTTTCTGGGCCTGGAGAAGGTTGCGCTCGGATTCGAGGCGGCCGCGTTCGGCTTCCTTGAGGGCAGTGATGTCGCGGGCGACGGTGGAAAGATTGACGGCGTTGCCGGAAGGATCGCGGTGGACGACGATGAGTTGGGAGACGGGAACCTCGCGGCCCTGGGCGTCGAGAAAGGCGGTTTCGCCCTGCCAGGAGCCTTGGGCGACGGCGGTCGGGAGGGCCTCGCGGAGGATTTTCTCGGCGGCCCACGGCGGGTGATAGGAAGCGATCGAACGACCTCGAACGCTGGCGTGGGGGGCGTCTCCACGAAATCGATACAACGCGGCGTTCTGGTAGAGGAGCCGGCCCTGCATGTCGGCGGTGCCGATGAAATCCGGCGTGGCCTCGAGGATGGCGAGCATGCGCGATCGTTCGCTTTCGACGCGGAGGCGGCGGGAAACGGTGGCGCCGAGCCCGAGACCGATGGTGCCGACGGCGATTTCGAACAGGAGGAGATCGGCGACGACGACGTTGGAGGCCTCGAGCAGTTGGAGGGAGAAAAGCGTGCCCATCGTCAGCGTGAGCACGGCGATGGTGGCGCCTGGCAGGCCGTGGCGGAGGCAGATCCAGACCAGTGGAAGGAAGCAGAGATAGTAGGTTTGGTGCGGATGGATGTAGGCGAAGCCGTGGACGATGGCGATGAAGGCGATCAAGGCGAAGCCTTGGGCGGCGACTTCGAGACGTTCGCGGGTGGTCCAGGTGCGTTGGGGGATTTCGCGACCGAGCAGGCGCGGCGCGACGTGGACGAGGCAGATCGGCAACACGGTGAGGACGCCGGTGAGGTCGCCGATCCACCAGCCGAAGGCGATGGACCAAAAACGATCGGGTTCGACCTGGTCGCCGGCAATGACGGCGGCGGTGCCCAGCATGGCGGCGAGGAAAGGAGCGGCGAAGTAAGTTCCGATCAACGCGGCGGTTTGCAGCGGGCGTTCGGGAGCGGGGAGAGGGCCGAATCGACGGCGGACCAGCGAACCGGCTCCGACGTAGATCGTGGTGATCAGGAGCGGCAGGATGAGTTGCGTCCAACTTGGAGGAGCGAGGCTGGTGACGAACGCGGAGAAAAGTTGCGCAGCGAGAACGGTGGGAGCGGCGCGAAATCCGACGACCGTGGCGAGGGCGAGGGCGAGTCCGACGGGCGGATACCAGAGCGACACTCCGGGCGCGACTTCGAACAAACGCGCGCTGGCGTCGAACCCGACGTGAAGCAGTAAATATGCGACATTGGCCAGGGCGGCGCGGCGGCGGGAGAGTGACTCCATGTTCGTGCAGGGAGCCTGATTGGACGCGATGCGGGCGGGGTCAATCCCGTTGGCGGGCGTTAGAAGCGAGAGTGGGCGAAACGAAGCGGGGAAGGAGCCGGCGTTCTAAAATTGCGGGGGTTATAGCGTATCAAATAATGTCATAGCCGTTGGCCGAATCGGAAAACCCGATTTGAACCACGAAGGCACCGAGCACACAGAGGAAGGCCACGGGATCTCTCCGTGCCTCTGTGCCTCTGTGGTTCACCTGAAAGGCTATAGCTTTTCTGAAAACGCTCTAGTATCCCGTAACAGCTATAATTGCGGATAGAGGCGAGTGAGTTTGATTCGTGCGTCAACCGCGGTGAAGCGCCAGTTCACCGGTGCGCCGCGAGTGTTGCGGTCGGATTGCCAGGCGGCGATTT
>JAFAAS010000137.1 GCA_023426435.1 Verrucomicrobiota bacterium
GGAGCGAGGAGAGATCGGCGAACCAGACGGTGAACGACGAACCGAAGGCGGGCTGAATGAAGCCCGTCGAGGTGAGGAGGGCACCGTATGGCCGCCGAGATCCCTCGATCCGACCCGATCAACTGCATGAGTCCGGCTAAGACCCTCCCACGCCTCCCCATACCTCCGCCCCAACTCCCGCAGCGCCGCCGCATCAAAATGCAGCGCGTCCCCCAGATCGCCCAACCCGTCCGAACTCACCAGCGCACAACGCGGCACCAACCCCGGCACCTTCGCCAACGCCGCATTGATCCCTTCGCCGCCCGCCACGAAGCGGCCGATCTCCCCCACCACCACCGGCACCTCTTCCGTGCCCAAATCTTTTCTCAACTGCGCGATCGTCGCCGCAAACCGCTCCGCATACGTCGCCGCATTTTCCGGCCCCGCGTCACTCTCGCCTTGATGCCATAAAATCCCCGCGAGCGTCCCGCGCGCCATCGCCTCCCGTGCCCGATCCAACGCGTTGTTATAGAGCGGCCCGTCCGGACGCCACTCGTGCAACGACGTCCCGCCAAACGCCGCCGGTATCAGCCCGACCACGACACCCGGCTGCTTCTCGGCCATCACTCTTCCAAACGTCGACCCGAGTCCCACGCCCACCATCGCGGGCTTGTCGTAGTGCATCGGATCCACCGCCGGCACCCACTCATACCGCTTGTTCATCATGAACACGCGCGGATGCACCACCTGATCCTGCGGCTCCACCACGCCGCGCCCCGCCATGTTCGACTGACCAATCAACAGAAACAGCTGCATGTTCTCCGGCGCCGGCTGCGCTTGCTCGACTTGCATGGAAACACACCCCGTCAACGTCATCAGCCCCGCCAGCCAGAACAGCGCTTTCATCTTCTCCACTTTCTCACGCCTTCACCTCCACCACCACCTGCACCTCCACCGTCGATCCGCGCGGCAATCCATTCACCGCCACCGCCGCGCGCGCATGTCTCCCCGCCTCGCCAAACACCGCCACAAACAAATCGCTCGCCCCATTGATCACCGCCGGGCTGTCCGCGAAACCGTCCACCGCGTTCACAAATCCATTCACCATCACCACCCGCGCCACGTTCTCCAACGTCCCCAGCGCCGCCTTGATATTCGCGAGCGTATTCAACGCACAAATCTCCGCCGACTTCTTCGCCGTCTCCACCGTCTGCTCTATCCCAACCTGCCCCACGTGCGTCATCTTCCCGTCCAACATCGAAATCGTCCCCGCACAATACAGCAGATTCCCCGTCCGCACCGTCGCCACATAACTCCCCGCCGCCGCAGGCGGAGTCGGCAACGTCAACCCAAGTTCAACCAATTTCGATTCGGGATTCATCCCCTCAACCTCGCGAACCCCTCACCCAAATCAACGCACATTTTCTCCCACCCCTCCTCCGCAAAGTGTCATATTATGTATGACACTTCCGATCCCCCTCACTCCACCTCACACCTCTCGTCTGCGCCGCGCCGCACTTCAGCCTTTTCCACTTCGCGTTCCTTCGTGTCCTTCGCGGTTCAACTCACTTTCCTTCTCACCTCCCCATGACTTTTCGCGACTGGAAATCTCTCGACCCCGCCGACGCTGCCCGCGAACTCCACCGCCGCGTCCGCACGCTTCCTCCCGCTCAACAAGGCGCCGTCATCGCTCACCTCGTCCCGGAGCACGAACTCGTCTCCGCGTTCACACACTCCTCGGCGCCGCCCGACGCGCCTCTCTCCCGCGTCCCCTATCTCCTCAAAGATCTCTTCGACGTTGCCCGCCTCCCCACTTTCGCCGGCTCCACTTTCCTTCCCGAGGTCCGCCCGACGCCTCCGCGCAACAGCCACCTCGTCGACGCCCTCCACTCCGCCGGCGCCGTCTTCGCCGGAAAAACTCACCTCCACGAATTCGCCTACGGCATCACCGGCGAAAATCCCCACTACGGCGACTGCGAACACCCGCGTCTCCCCGGCCACACCACCGGCGGCTCCAGCAGCGGTTCCGCCGCCGCCGTCGCCGCGGGCATCGTCCCGCTCGCCATCGGCACCGACACCGGCGGCTCCGTCCGCGTCCCCGCCGCGTTCTGCGGTCTCTTCGGTTTCCGCCTCACACCTGGCGACCCGTTCATCGCCGACGCCTTTTCGCTCTCACCGTCCTGCGACACCGCCGGCTGGTTCACCGCCGACGCTTCTGACATGCGCGAAACCATCTCTGCCCTCGTCGGCCTTTCCCCCGCCCCCACGCACACTCCCCGCGGCTGCTACCTCGAGCTCCCTCAACTCGACTCCGAAATCTCACTCGCCTTCCGCCACGCCGCCTCCGCTTTCGCTCCCCCCGCCGACACCGCCACGCGAGATTCCCTCCTCGCCGCTTTCGCCCCGACCCTCGACGCCTACAACACCATCGTCGCCCACGAAGCCTGGCAAATTCACCGCCCCTGGTTCGATCGCTTTCACGACCGCTACGATCCATTCGTCCAACAACGCCTCCAACGCGCCTCCACGCTCCCCGCCAGCCAAATCCAATCCGCCTACGATCGCCGCACCGCCACACGCCAACTCTGGCAAACCTACTTCGCCACTTTCGATTTCCTCATCCTCCCCGCCACGCCTTTCCGCGCGCTCACCAAATCGGAGTGCACCTTCGAAAACCGTCAGCGCCTCCTCGCCCTCACCGCCCCCGCCAGCCTCGGCGGCCTCCCCGTCCTCACGCTTCCCGTCCCGCTCCCCTCCGGCTTCACCACCGGCCTCCAAATCATCGTTCCCCACCCCCGCTCCCCCGTCCTGCCGTGGGCCCTCTCCCACCAATGAATCTTCTCCTTCCCTCTTAATCTTTCTCTTTCTCTCTCAACCCCAACAACCCCGCCACATTCCCGCCCATCACCGCCGCGTCCGCCCCGCCCCGCTTCGCCTCCGCCACAAACCGCCTCATCTCCGCCTCCACGCTCACCCGCGGATACAAATTCAACGGATAATCCGACCCAAACAGCACCCGCTCCCGCCCCAGCACCGGCATCGCCTGCGCCCAAACTTTCTCGTCATACAACAACGGCGACGCCGCCGTATCGAAAAACACATTACGCTGCTCCGCCAGCCGCGTGTCGCGCATCGCCAGCATCCCGCCCCAGTGCGCCAGCACAAAGGTCGTCCGCGGAAAGGTCCGCGCCAGCCACACGAAATCCTTCGCCGGCGTCTCCACCCAGCCGGGAAACCGCCGGCTCGCCGGATCCGCCGCGTGCAAATTCACCGGCAATTTCAAATCCGCCGCCAGCGCCATCACCTCCCCAAACGCCGCATCGCAGACCGCATAGCCTTGCGAGTGCGGCGACAACTCCCCGATCCCAATCAATCCTTCTCCACACGCCCGGCGCACTTCCTCCACCGCTGCCGCCGCGCCCGCCGCCGGGTGAAACACCGCAAACGCCGACAGCCGGTCCGGATGCGCCCGCACGCACTCCGCATAAAACCGGTTCTGCCACACACAGGTGTCGTGCTTTTCCCAATACCACCCGAGCAGCACCGCCCGCTCCACCCCGCCCGCATCCATCGCCCGCAACAACGCGTCCACCGTCGGCAACGACTGCACCGGCCGCCCATCCCTCCGCCGCCGCGTGCACAGCAGCGCCCAATGCTTCTCCTCCCGCCACGCCGCCCACCCCGCCGGATCGATGTCCACCTCCGGCGGATACAAATGAACGTGGCCATCAATCACGCGCATGCTTCGCGAGCCTGCGCCTCACCCCACCCAACGCAATCTCCCACCTCCGTCGCCCGCGCCCTATTAGGGCGTCTCGAATAAAACCATAACGTCTTATTCTGTCATTCTCCGCCTCCAGCGAACGCAATCGTTCGGTAGCACGCCCCGATGAGCCTTCACATTTCTGTCATTCTGAGCGTAGCGAAGAATCCACGTGTGCATCCGCCTGCGATATCCGCCTTGGATTCTTAGCTTCGCCCAGATGACAAACTACGAGTTCATCAGCACCCAAGCGCATGCCGCCCTATTCGAGACGCTCGCCTTCGTTCGCGCTCCACCGCCGGCCAGTTTCATGATTTTCCCTTGTTTCACGGGACCATAAAACCGCACCCCGCCTCCCATGCTCCAACGCCTCTTCCATCTCGCCGAAAATCGCACCACCGTCGGACGCGAGCTCCAGGCCGGCCTCACCACGTTCGCCGCGATGGCCTACATCCTCGCCGTCAATCCCGCGATCCTCTCCGCGACCGGCATGGACAAAGGCGCTCTCGTCACCGTCACCGCCCTCACCGCCGCCATCGCCACCGCGATCATGGCACTCCTCACCAACTATCCCATCGCCCTCGCTCCCGGCATGGGCATCAACGCCTTCTTCACCTTCACCATCGTTCTCGGCAAGGGCGTGCCATGGTCCGAAGCGCTCGGCATGGTCTTCGTCAACGGCGTCATCTTCCTCGTCCTCTCCGTCACCGGCATCCGCGAAAAAATCATCGGCGCCATCCCCCACGCCCTGAAAATCGCCATCACGTGCGGCATCGGTCTCTTCATCGCCTTCATCGGCCTGAAAAATGGCGGTATCATCGTCGCCCACCCCGACACGTTCGTCTCCCACGGGAACTTCGCCTCCGGTCCCGTCGCCCTCTGCCTCGCCGGCATCCTTCTCACCGCCGTCCTCGTCGCTCGCCGCGTCCCCGGCGCCATCGTCCTCGGCATCGCCGCCATCACCTTCGCCGGACTTTTCATCCCCGCGAGCAACACCACCCAAGTCACTCAACTGCCCGATTCCTTCATCGCTCTGCCCGCCTCTCCCGCTCCGATTTTCCTCAAACTCACTTTCGACTTCCTCACCAACTCGTCCGCCTTCCTCCTCGCCCTCCCGCTCATCCTCACGCTCCTGCTGGTCGACATGTTCGACAACATCGGCACGCTCATCGGCGTCACCAAACGCGCCGGTTTCCTCCGCCCCGATGGCACCCTCCCCAAAGCCGGACGCGCCCTCACCGCCGACTCCCTCGCCACGATCCTCTCCGCGCTCTGCGGCACGTCCACCGTCGTCAGCTACATCGAATCCGCCTCCGGCGTCGAAGCCGGCGGTCGCACCGGTCTCACCACGCTGACGACCGCCGCCCTCATGTTGCTCGCGCTTCTTTT
>JAFAAS010000148.1 GCA_023426435.1 Verrucomicrobiota bacterium
TGTCATTCTGAGCGTAGCGAAGAATCCAGGGCGACGATCGGCCGCGGACGCACACGTGGATTCTTCGCTGCGCTCAGAATGACAGCCATCATTTGGCATTCGAATTCCTAACGTTACTTGCGGGACACGACACTAGTCTCGCTTCGCCCTTATCCGCGAAAACGCATCCGCGAGCGCCCGATCCAACACCGCCACGCTGATCGGTTTCGTGAGATGCGTCACGAAGCCCGCCTCGTTGCTCTCGGCCACGTCGCGCTCCATCCCATATCCCGTCAGCGCAATTCCAAACACGTCACGCCGCTCGCGAATCTTCCGCATCAGGGAAAATCCATCGCCGTCCGGCAGCCCGATATCCGACAACACCAAGTCGAAAGCCTCGCGCGTCGCCGCCTCCAGCGCCGCCGTCATCGTCCCCACCGCCACCACATCGAATCCGCGTCGAATCAACAGCTGCGTCAGCGGCGAACGCGTCGGCTCGTGATCCTCCACCAACAAAATTCGTCCCGCCCGCTTCGCGCCGGCTGCCGCCTCATCTCCGTTCGACTTGCGCGCCCCACTCGGATGCGAGGGACGCGCGCCCGTGTCAGCCGGCTGGTGCAACGGCAGCCGCACCGTGAACTCCGATCCCTGATCCCGCCCGCGACTCGACGCTTCAATCTGCCCGCAATGCAGCTGCACCAAACTGCGACTGATCGCCAGCCCCAGACCGAGCCCGCCAAACCGATGACTCCGCCCGTGCACCGCATGCTCGCCTTGCGAAAAAGCATCGAAGATCCGCGCAATCTCCGTCTCCGTGAGACCGATGCCCGTATCCGAAATCCGGATCTGAATCTCGTTTTTCGCCGGCAACTCCTCCGTCTGCACACGCACCCGCCCGCCTCTCGGCGTGAACTTGATCGCGTTCTTCAGAATGTTCCAAAACACCTGCTGCAATCGCCCGCCGTCTCCGAGCAGCGCCGAGCGTCCCGCGTTGAGCGACAGCTCCAGCGTCAGTTCGCGCTCGCTCGCATCTGCGCGCACCATCGCCAGCGCATCCCGCAGGATCGCATGCACGTCCACCCGCTGCATCTCCAGCGATAGCTTGCCGTGCTCGATCTTCGTGAGATCCAGCAGATCGTCGATCAACCGCGCCTCGAGCAACGCATTCTTTTCGATCGCGCGAAACGCTTCCCGCGCGCTGGTGGGATAATCCGGATTCGCCGCCGAATCGCTCGCCAGCAACAGCACCGGATTCAAGGGCGTGCGCAATTCATGCGACAAAGCCGCGAGGAAATTATCCTTCGCCCGCGCCGCCGCCAGCGTCTCGCGCTCGCGCATGCTGCGATCGATCACGATCGCCACATAGCGCGCGATCCGCGCCAGCATCGTCACGCTCGCCTCCGGCAAATGCTCCACTTCGTAACTGCCGAACGACAGCAGCCCGATCAAACGCCCGCCGATCGCCAGCGGAAAAGCCACCGCCCCGCGCAGACCAATCTGTCGGAGCTTCGCCAGGTGCGCCGCCCGCGTCGTCGCCAAACTGAACTTCGCCGCTTCGCCAGGCTCCCAATCCTCCGCGTTCATCTCGAACCCCACGAGGCTCTCCCGCAAATGCGGCGGTATCCCCGCGCTCGTGATCAACCGGAACCTCGCGCCTTCGGCGTCAAAGAGATAAGCCGCATGCGCATCCAGTCCCAGCGAGGGCGCCAGCGAGAGAAAAATCGAAGCGAGGTCGTTGGCCGGATCGGACGACTGCAGGAGCTTGGACAACGCCGACGACAACAACCGGTCCGCCTCCTGCTGCCGGTGCAGGATGCTCGCCTGCCACTCGCGCTGCGTCACGTCCTCGATGATCGAAATCGTGCCCACCACCTTGCCGCCTTCCGGCAGCGGAGCGATCCGGGCCGTCTGCAGCATGAACGGCACGTCCGCCTCGGGCGTCGTCGATGGCAGCGGCAGCAGGTATTGGTGCAACGCCGTCGAAAGCACACTGATCTCCCCCTTCAACGCCCGCTCAAACCGCTCGACCAGTCTCCCGCCCTCCAAATCCGGAAAGACTTCGAACAGACGCCGCCCCACCACGTTCTCCACCGCGAGCCCGCTTTGCGTCACCAGCCACTGGTTCCAGCTGCGAATCACCAGCTCCGCATCCGTCGTGAAAATCCCGAACGGCGCGATCTCGTGCATCCAAGCTCCCATCGCCGTGTCGGCGCTGAACGCCCCACGGGATCCCGCCGCCTCCGGCTCGCGATCTCCGCTCATTCCATCTGCCGTTTCTCCCAATGATCGAGCTCCTGCAGGAGCCGATCCAACGACGTGATCCCCAAAACGATAACCAGGTAGCCCGTGACATTCCCGGCCCGCACGACGAACCGGGTGTGAATCATCAATCCGTAATGCAGTTGTGCGCCGGCTTGATGCGAAACCTCTTCGAGCAACTCCGGCACACTCTGCACCTTCATCTGCGGCACCGCGAAATGAAGATGCACGCGTAATAGATTCCCGAATACGCCAAGGCAGGCATTCAGCAAGATATTGCCTACTTCGGTGACAATCTCGCGGGCGCTCGAATCGAACTCGTCCACCGTCATCCGATCATCGGTCAGCAATCGGCTCAGCACCACGGCCGCGCGTTCGTCCATCATCAACAGCGCGCGCCCCGAGAACGGGCCCGAAAACATCTGGCTCACACTCGCGACGTCGTCGTCGATCAACGACTCCAGCGCCGGTCCGATCTCCGCGATCGGCAGCATCGACACCTGCGGCACCTCGAGCGTGATGCGATATCCCGTCAGTTCCGAAAGCGCGCCCGCGGCCCGCCCATAGCCAATATTGATCAGCTCGGTCAGCGTATCCTTCTGCGCGAGGTTCAGCTCCATGTGGTGCCCCCATTCAGCACGGTCTCGATCGTCGCCGCCAGCGCGGCACGATTTACCGGCTTGTTCAGCAGGGCTTTCGCTCCGGCCGCTCGCACCTGCTCCGCCGTCGAAGTCTGGATATCCGCGGTCGCCACAATCACCTGCGCTTCAGGATTCATCTCTCGAATCTTGGTCAGCACCTCGAGGCCATACATCCCCGTCATCACCATATCGAGGATCACCACGTCGGGAGCGCTCAGGTAAAACCGCTCCAGCGCCTGCGCGCCATCGGTCGCCTCCTCCACCGAATGCCCCAGCACTTCCAAATGCTGCCTCAAGGTTCGGCGAGCCAGCGCCGAGTCGTCCACAATTAGGAATTTCTTTGGTGTCATACGCCTCTTGTGATGGCTTGAGCCATGTCGTCCAACGGAACCACGGCATCGCTCAATCCTGCTTCCACTACAGACCGCGGCATGCCGTAGATGACGCAACTTTTTTCCGCCTCCGCGATCACTTGGCCGCCCTTCGCTTTGACCCACGCGCAACCTTCTTTCCCATCCTCGCCCATCCCGGTCATCACCACCGCGAGCACGCGCTCTCCAAACGTTTCCGCCGCCGATCGGAATAACACATCCGCCGAAGGGCGATGAATCTTGTCCAGCGGCTGCACCGTGGTTTGCGCAACCACTTCATCCGCCGCAGTCCTGCGAAACACGAGATGCCGTCCCGCCGCCGCGATCAGCACGAGGCCGGGCCTCAACCCATCGCCATCCGCCGCTTCCTTCACCGTGAGCGCGCAAATCTCGTTCAACTTCTCCGCATACAGAGCCGTGTAGCCAATCGGCATGTGCAACACGATCGCGATCGGCACCGGAAAATCTGCCGGAAACAACGGCAGCATCCGCCGCAACGCCTGCGGCCCGCCCGTCGAAATCCCGATCACCACGATATCCGCCTTCTGCGCCCGCCACGTCGGCGCCACCGCGAGTCCCGAAGCCTCGGGAGTCAGTTCGCGCACCAGATTCTGCACCGGCACGCTCAACGCTCCGCGCACTTTCTCGATCAACACATCGCGGACGTTCTTCAAATCGTCCGTCGCCAGCGCCGTCGGCTTCTGCACCACGTCGATCGCCCCGGCATTCAGCGCCTCCACCACTTCCACTTCGTCCTGCGACGCCGACGAGAGAATCAGGATCGGCAGCGGTTTCACCGCCATCTGCCGCCGCACGAACTCCACGCCGCTCATCCTCGGCATGCGCAAATCGCTAATCACCAGATCCGGCTGCAACGCCGCCGTCTGCTCGAGCGCCTCCTCGCCATCTCGCGCCGCCCCCACCACTTCCACCTGATGATCGGTCGCAAAAATCTCCCGCACCACTTTTCGCGCGAATGCCGAATCGTCCACCACCAGCACGCGAACCGGCTTCCCCGCGCGCGGAGAATTTTCCTGCTGCTCGCTCATGCCCGCCCTCTCTTCACATAAGCAAACGCGCCTTGCACATCCTCGAGCTCGAAGAGCGTCGTCAACTTCAACAACGACTCCGACGCCCCCACGAACAGGTAGCCTCCGACCGGCATCTGCGTCCCGAACGCCGCCACCACCCGCGCAATCGCCTCGCTCGAGAAATAGATGAAAACGTTCCGGCAGAAAATCGCCTGCACGTCGTTGATATCTGAATACGTCTGCGGTTCGACCAGATTCGCCCAGCGAAACGTCACCCGGTCCGCAATCCGGCGCGTGAGCAGATCGCCTTCCGGCGTCCGTTCGAAATACCGGGCGCGCAACGCCGGCGGCAGCGCCCGGAACGACCGCTCCCGATAAACCGCCTCGCGCGCCTTCGTCAGCGCCGCCTCGCTCGCATCGCTCGCCACGATCTCGATCGGGTGCCCGCCCCAGCCCGCTTCCTCGAGCGCGATCGCAATCGTGTAAGGCTCCTCACCCGTCGCACAGGCCGCGCTCCAGATCCGCAGCGGTGCCGTCGTCTGCCGAAACCACGCCGGCACCACCTGCGCCGTCAACGCCTTGATCTGGTCCACCTCGCGCCAGAAATACGTCTCCTGCACCGAAAAGGCGTCCATCACCCGGCGCCACTCCTCCGCCACGTCGTCGTATTTCAGTTTGTAGTAGTAATCCAGCAGCGACGCACTGCCCGTCGCCGCCACGCGCTCCTGCAGCTTGTCGATCATCAGATCGAGCCGGTCCGATTCGAAATACGTGCCCGTTCGCTCATGCACGAGATCGCGCAAGAGCTTGGGCACCGGCTCTGGCACCGAGGAAAATGCAGGGGCGCCCGGCGCCCGGGTGGAGCTCATGGGTTTTTGGAACCATCACCCGGCGCCGTGTTCGACCCCGCGGGCGATTTTCTCCCGCGGCGCACGCCCGCGGCCGCATCCGCCGCATTCCGCGTCGTCACCGTGCGGATTTCTCCCAGGCTTCGCGTCACCGACTCCGCCGAGGCGGAATTCTCGAGATTCGCCGCCGTGATCGACTTGATCTGCTTCGCGATGTTCTGCGTCGAACCCGACACGTCTCGCAACGCCCGCGCTTGCTCCTGCAACCCGCGCGAGGTCTGTTCCGATTGCGTGCGCAGGCTCTCCACCGCCCCCGTGATCTGCGCCGTGCCCGACGCCTGCTCCTGCAACGCCCGATTCACAGCGGTCACCATCTGCGTCACGCGCTCCGTCTCGCGCGCGACTTGATCCACCGCCACGGCTTGCTCCGCGAGCGACTTCGAGGTCGACACGCCGCTTTTGCGCATCGAGTCGATCGCCGCCACAATCTGCGTCGCTCCCGCCGACTGCTCCTTCGTCGCCTTCCGCAGCTGCGTCGCAATGTTGCTCGTCGACTGCGCCGCCTTAACCACTTCGCGCGCCGCGCGTCCATGCTCGGCCATCGCCTGCGAAACTTCCTTCGTCACTTTCCGCATCTGCGTCGACGCCTGCACGATCGCCGCCGCGCCTTTCGCCTGCTCCGCCGTCGCCGTCGTCACCTGCCGCGCTTGCACCGTCGTCACGCCGATCGCCTCGCTCACGTGCCGGCCCGCCACGATTTGCTCCTCCGTCGCCCGGCTGATCTCCGCCACCAGCGTCGTGCTCGTGCGGATACCTTCCAAAATCTTCTGCAACCCCGCCGACCCGCTCTCCGACTGCGCCGTCGATTCTTCCGCAATCCGCGCCCCATCGAGCGCCGCCTGCGTCGCATCGCGCGTCACATTCTCCAGGTTCCGCACGATCTTCGCGATGTCCGAGGTCGCTTTCGCGCAGCGGTCCGCGAGATTGCGGATTTCCTCCGCCACCACCGCGAATCCCCGGCCGGCATCCCCCGCTCGCGCCGCCTCGATCGAGGCGTTCAACGACAGGAGGTTCGTCCGCTCCGCGATCACGCTGATCGTATCGACAATGCCGCCGATCTCCGAGGTCTGATTGTTCAACTCCCGCATCACCGTCGTCGAATTCCCCATCGCCTTCGCCACCCGGCCGATACCTTCGATCGATTTGCGGATCATCTGCCCGCCTTCGTTCGCATCCCGCGAAACCGTCGCCGTCACTTCCTGCGTCCGCTTCACCAGTTCCGCCACCGACCGATTCGAGCGATCCATCTGCAGCGCACTCGCATTCGCGTTGTTCGCCGCCTCCGAAATTCGCTCGCTGTTCTGCGCCACCGACTGAATCGAGCGCGCCATTTCTTCCACCGAGGTCGACGTCTCCTCGACCGACGTCGCCAACCCTTCCGACATCGCGGCCACTTCTTCGATCGAAGCCGCCATCTCGTTCATCGACGAAAGCGTCTCCTCCGCCGCCGCGGAAAGCTCATCCGCATTGCGCGACACGCCCTGAATCGAACGTCCCATTTCCTCGATCGACGCCGCCGTCTCGTTCAATCCGGTCGCAAGGCTCTCCGAATCGCGGCCCACGCTCTTCACCGAAGCCGCCACTTCCGTAATCGCCGCCGTCAACTCCTGCGCCGAGGTCGCCAACTCCTCCGTCGTCCCGCTCACGGACTGCGTCGAAGCCGCGATCTGCTTGACGGCCACACTCGTCTGCGAAGCCGCCGACGCGATCGCCGCACTGTTGCCCGTGATCTGCTCGATCGAGGCCGCCAGCTCGTTCACCGACGAAGCGATATCCTCACCCGACCGCGCCACATTCTGCGCCTGGTTCGCCGTTTCCTTGAGCGAACGCGTCAGCTCCGCCGCCTGAGCCACCGCCGAATCCAGCGATCGCCCCTGGCTCGCTGCACCAGCCGCTCTCTCACCCTCAGTCATGCGGCCTGACGGATTGGCGGGGGTTGAGGAATGAGTAGCGCCAGGCTCGCCGGCAGGAGCGGATTTCGATTTCGACATGATGAATCAATGAGAGAGGGAGGAGGCGGACGATGAGGGGACTTCAGGCAAAGTGATTTCTTCCAACGTGAGCACCGCGCCCACGTCCAGGATCAACACGCTTCGGCCTTTCACCGTGGCCACGCCTTCGACGTAGTTGCCCTGGATGCCGACCAGCGTCGCTTCGATCGGCCGGATCGCGCTCCGCTCGATGCGTTCGAAGTGCCGCGCCGAATCCACGATCAGCGCCACCACGCGGTCCTGCACCCGCAGAAAAATCAAACGCGTCTGCGCCGTATAAGGCTGCCGCGCCAAACCGAAACGCGCCCGCAGGTTCAACGCCGGAAACACCTGCCCCCGCGAAAACACCACGCCATCCACCGCCGGCGCCGTGTTCGGCACGCGCGTCACATGCTCCAGCATTTCCACATGCTGCACGTCCGCGCTGCGCACCGCATACGCCGCGGAATCCAATTCGAAGATGATGTAGGTATCGGAGATGTTCATGGGACACTTCACGAAGAGGCCGGTTCGGCCGCAGCCACCGGCGGCCGCACCACTCCGCTCGTCAATGCATTCGGATCCAAAATCAGAATCGGCCGGCCATCGCCCAGTTCCGTCGCACCCGAAATTCCGTCCACCCGCACCAGCGGATCCTCCAGCGGCCTCACCACCACTTCGCGGCGGCTCAACACCCGATCCACCACCAATCCCACCGCGCCCCGCTCCGCACTGAGCACCAACAGCGTCGAGAGCTCCGGCTCCTCACCCTCAACTTGAAACAGCTTCGCAAGCCGCCGAAACGGCAGCAGCCCTCCGCGATACGGCACCACGTCCGTGCCGCGAATGCTCCGCCGCTCTCGCGCCGGCACTTGCACGATTTCATCCACCGCACTCTGCGGCACCGCGCAAATCTCCGGCCCCACCTTCACAATGATCGCATCCACGATCGAAAGCGTCAGCGGCAGCCGCAGCGTGAACTCCGTCCCGCGTCCCAACGTCGTCTCGAGCGAGAGCGAGCCGCCCAACTCCCGCACCGTATCCGCCACGACCGACATCCCCACGCCGCGTCCCGCCGCTCGATCCGCTTCATCCCGCGTCGAAAAACCCGGCGAACACAAAATCCCCAACAAGCCCGTCGCATCCGCTTCCTTCGGCCCCGTCAACCCCATCGTCTTCGCCCGCTTCACCACCGCATCCGCATCGATCCCGCTCCCGTCGTCGCGCACTTGAATCACCACCGATTCCCCGCGGCTGATCGCGCGCAAGGTCAATGTCGCCTCCGCCGGCTTCCCCGCCGCCTCACGCCGCGCCGCCGGTTCCACGCCGTGCGAAAACGCATTCCTGATCAGATGCAACAGCGGCTCCTTCAGCCGCTCCGCCAGATATTTGTCGATTTCCGTCTGATGCCCTTCCAGCACCACGCGCACTTTCTTGTCCGACCCCGCCGCGAGATCGCGAATGACGAAAGGTATCCGATTAAACACTTCACTCACCGGCACCAGCCGCACGCGCGCGATCGCCTTTCTCATCTCCCGCAACGACCGCGCCAGTCCCGCATCGATCTCCCTCAACGTTTCATCCGCCTCGAAATGCTGCCGGATCCGATCCGCCAGCCGCGAACGTTGGATCACCATCTCACCCGTGATCCGCATCAACTCGTCCAACCGCTCCAAATCCACCCGCACCATGTGCGACGGCGTCAGCGGCAAAATTTCGCTTCGCTCGAGTGCAAGATCCTGACGCGCCGGTTTCGATGGCTCCGACACCACACGCTCCGCCTGCACGCCATCCGCCAGCCACGTCGTCACCTCGTCCTCCGACGGCGCCTCGCGCACGGCCACGCTAAACACAAACGCAATCTTTCCATTCGGCCGCACCACCGGAGTCGACGATACGATTTCGCCCAACTCCGCGATCCGCGCCCGCACCGAGGTCACATTGACGC
>JAFAAS010000067.1 GCA_023426435.1 Verrucomicrobiota bacterium
TCTCCACGCCGCCGGTCGCAACCACGCGCACGTCGATCGTTTCCGGCCAGTCCACCTGCACCGGCGCGTCGCCCGCATTCATCGCCGCCAAACGCACCGTCACCGGCGCGCCCGCCTCCGCCCGGTCCGGCGCCATCACGCTATAAATCACTCCGTTTCGCTCCGGCGGCGCCGTCTCGACAACTTCGCCGCGCGCGACCGACAAGCACGCCACCAATCCCGCCATCGCCCATTTGATGCGCAGCATTCCGTTCATGATTTTTCTCCCCGATTTCGCGCCGCCGTAACCTTCACCGATTCTCTCGCCGCCTTCATCAACGCATCGATCGCGCCTTCCGCCACCTTGCGTCCTTTCTTCGTCAACTGCACCACCCACCTCCGCCGGTCCTTTTCGGAAAGACTCCGCGTCAGCCATCCCGATTCCGCCATCTGGTCCAGCACTTCCGTCATCGTCGCGCGAGTCACCCCGGCATGATGCGCCAGATCGCTCGGCGTCCACGGCGCCGGTGCACGACCCACCAGCAGGGTCAGCGTGCAAAACTTCGCCTCGCTCAGTCCGCGCCGCCCGATGCTTTCGAGCAGATGCCGGCGAATCGCCAGCACCCGTTCGATCAGCGCGAACAACTCCCCGCAGGCGCGCGCATCCCGCGCGCTGCGGCGTTGCCCGATTTCCAGCAGCGTCTCCCGCACCAGCGCCCGCGGATGCTCCTGCCCGCCCTCCCGGCCGCGCCCGTCACGCTTTCCGCGCTTCATGGCGTCGCCGTTTTCTGAATACCGATTGGATCAGCACGAAGAACAACGGCACGAAGAACAACCCGAGGAAGGTTCCGACGATCATGCCTCCGAGCACGCCCGTGCCGATCGCCCGCTGCGCGCCGGCTCCGGCGCCCGACGCGGCCGCCAGCGGCAGCACGCCAAGCCCGAAGGCCAGCGAGGTCATCAGGATCGGACGCAACCGGTCGCGCACCGCCGTCATCGTCGCTTCGATCAGCTCCATGCCTTTCTCCAGATTGTCGCGCGCGAACTCCACAATCAGGATCGCGTTCTTGCTCGTCAGTCCGACGGTCGTGAGCATCGCCACCTGGAAATAGATGTCGCGCTCCATCCCGCGTAACAGGTTCGCCAATACGGCGCCGAGAATGCCGAGCGGCGCCGCCAGCAACACCGCGGTCGGCACCGACCAGCTTTCATACAACGCCGCCAGACAGAGGAACACCATCGCCAGCGAGAGCGTGTAGAGGATCGGCGTCTGCTCGCCCGCCGCGCGCTCCTGATACGAGGCACCCGTCCACGCGATCGTGAAGCCTTCCGGCAACTGCCCCGCCAGTCGCTCGATTTCCGCCATCGCATCACCCGAGCTCACGCCCGGCACGCCTTCGCCGTTGATCTGCACCGCCGAGATGCCGTTGTAACGCTCCAGCCTCGGCGAACCATACGACCACCGCGCCGTCGCAAATTCCGCAAAGGGCACCATCTCGCCGTTCCGATTCTTCACCGACCAGAGGTTGAGATCCTCCGGCACCATCCGGAAGGGCGCGTCGGCTTGCACGTAAACGCGCTTCACGCGTCCGCGATCGATGAAGTCGTCGATATAGCGGCCGCCCCACGCCACACCCAGCGTCGTGTTGATTTCCGCCGGCGCAATCCCCAGCGCCGCCGCCCGTTCGTTGTCGATGTCGATCTGCAGCTCCGGCGTGTCTTCCTGCCCGCCGGGACGCACGTTTCGCAGCAGCGGGCTCTGCATCGCCGCACCGAGGAGTTGATTGCGCGCCGCGATCAGCGCGTCATGCCCCTGCCCGGCCGTATCCTGCAGGAAGAAGACAAATCCGGCTGACGTTCCCAGCTCCGTGACCGGCGGCGGCGCAAACGCAAACACCAGCGCATCCTTGATCTGGCTGAAGCGCGCCATCGCGCGCATCGCCACCGCGTCCGGCCCAAGGTCTTCCGACTCGCGCTCCTCCCAGTCTTTGAGTCGCACGAAGGCCATGCCGGCGTTCTGCCCCACGCCCGAAAAGCTGAATCCCGCCACCGAGAACAACGACTGCACCGCGGGCTCGTCCTGCAGGAAGTAACGCTCCACTTCGCGCATCACGGCCATCGTGCGCTCCTGCGTCGAGCCCACCGGGGTCGTCACCTGCGCAAACAGCATGCCTTGATCTTCCGCGGGCAGAAACGCCGTCGGCAGCCGCGTGAAGATCACGAGCATCAATCCGATCATCGCCAGAAACACCGCCACGAATCGCTTCCGCCGGCTCAAGATCCCGCGCACCGCCCCTTGATACTTCGTGCTGCCGCGATCGAACATGCGGTTAAACCAGCCGAAGAACCCTGTATCATGATAATGGTGACCTTTCTCGATCGGCTTCAGCATCGTCGCGCAAAGCGCCGGCGTGAGGATGATCGCCACCAATACCGATAGCACCATCGCCGACACGATCGTGCCCGAGAACTGCTGATAAATCACGCCGGTCGAGCCGCCGAGAAACGCCATGGGCACGAACACCGCCGACAGCACCAAGCCGATGCCCACCAGCGCGCCCGTGATCTGATCCATCGACTTTCGCGTCGCTTCCAGCGGAGAAAGTCCTTCCTCGCTCATCAACCGCTCCACGTTCTCCACCACCACGATCGCGTCGTCCACGAGCAGGCCGATCGCCAGCACCATCGCGAACATCGTCAGCATGTTGATCGAGAAGCCCACCGCCGCGAGCACCGCAAAGGTGCCCAACAACACCACCGGCACCGCAATCGTCGGAATCAGCGTCGCCCGGAAATTCTGCAGGAAGAGATACATCACCACGAACACCAGCACGATCGCCTCGAGCAACGTCTTGATCACCTCCCAGATCGCCACGCGAACGAAGGGCGTCGTGTCGAACGGCACCACCGTCTTCAAACCCGGCGGGAAGGTCGGCTTCAACTCCTCGATCAACGCATTCACCGCCGTCGAGGTCGCGAGCGCGTTGGCGCCCGTCGCGAGCGACACCGCCACACCACTCGCCGGCTGTCCGTTGAACCGGCCAACCACCCCGTAGTTCTCGCCGCCGAGCTCCACCCGCGCGACGTCGCCGAGCTTCAACACCGATCCGTCCGCCCCGCTCCGCAACGCGATCTCCCTAAATTGCTCCGGCGTCTGCAGGCGTCCGCGCGCATTGATCGTCGCGTTCAACATCTGCCCTTCCACCGCCGGCGTTCCACCCAGCTGCCCCACCGCAACTTGCTGGTTCTGACCTTGGATCGCCGCGATCACGTCGCCGGTCGAGAGCTGGTAGGCATCGAGTTTGTTCGGATCGAGCCAGATGCGCATCGCATACCGCGAACCGAATACCTGCGTGCTGCCCACCCCGGGCACGCGCGACAACGGATCGACGACGTTCGTCGTGATGAAATCCGAGATGTCGTCGCGGGTCATGCTGCCGTCTTCGGACACAAACCCGACAACCTGCAAAAATCCCTCGCCCGTCTTCGTCACGCTGAGGCCCTGCTGCTGCACAATTTGCGGTAGCAATGCCATCGCCGTCTGCAGCTTGTTTTGCACCTGCACCTGCGCGATGTCGGCATTCGTGCCGCTCGCAAACGTCAGCGTGATCTGCGCTGCACCGTTCGACTGGCTCGTCGAGGTCATGTAGAGCAAACCATCGAGCCCTTTCATGTTCTGCTCGATGATCTGCGTCACCGAATCCTCCACCACCTGCGCCGAAGCGCCGGGATACACCGCACTCACCGTCACCGTCGGCGGCGCGATCGTCGGATAACGCGAGATCGGCAGCCGCGTGATCGACAACGCGCCCGCGATCATGACGACGATGGCGATGACCCACGCAAAGATGGGCCGGTCAATAAAGAAGCGTGCCATGGTGCGTCCTTATTCCTTCTCCGTCTGCACCACCGCCGCCGCCGCGGGCGGCGCGGCAGTCGGTCCGCGCGTCAAGCTCGTCGCCGTGATCTGCACCGGCGCGCCGGGACGAACCTTCTGCAATCCTTCCACGATCACGCGATCGCCCACCGAAAGCCCCGAGTCCACCAGCCATTTGTCCTCGATCGTGCGGGACACTTTCACCGGTCGCGCTTCCACCAGGCCTTCCGCATTCACAATCATCACCGAGGTCTCGCCCCGCGGATCGCGTGCCACCCCTTGCTGCGGCACCAAAATCGCCTGCTCGCGCACCCCCGTGCTCACCACCGCGCGCACGAACATTCCCGGCAGCAGCACCTGGTCCGGATTCGGCACCACCACGCGCAGCGCAAATCGGCCCGTCATCGGATCCACCGAGACTTCCGCAAACTCCAACCGGCCTTCGTGCGAATACTTCGAACCATCCTCGAGCATGATCGTGACCGGAAGTTCCTCCGGCCGCTGCAAGGTCCCCGCCGCAAAATCCCTCCGCAAATCCAGCAGCTCCCGGCTCGACTGCGTCACATCCACATAAATGGGATCGAGCTGCTGCACCGTCGCGAGCGACTGACTTTGGTTCGCCGTCACCAGCGCGCCTTGCGTCACCGACGAGCGCCCGATCCGCCCCGCGATCGGCGACCGGATCGTCGCATAACCCAGTTCGACTTCCGCACTCTTCAACGCCGCCTCCGCCACCCCCACGTCAGCCTCCGCCTGCGCCAACGCCGCGATCGCGTTCTCGTTCTCCTGCCGGCTCACCGCGTCGACTTCCGCCAGCTCCGCCGCGCGACGCGCATTCACGCGCGCCAGTTCCACCGTCGCGCGCGCCCGCGCCAGCGTCGCCTTCGTCCGCTCGTAGACCGCGCGATAGATCGCGTCGTCGAGCTGATACAACGGCTGCCCTTCTTCCACCATCGCGCCTTCTTCGAACAGCCTCTTCTGCACCAGGCCCGTCACCTGCGGCCGCACTTCCGCCACCAAAAACGGCGCCGAGCGTCCCGGTAGTTCGCGCGTGAGCGTCACGGCTTCCGCTTGCACCGTGATCGCCGTCACCGCCGGAGGAGGCATCGCCGGCGGCGCCGACGCTTCGCGCTGACACCCGGCCAGCAACAGGACGATCGCAAGAATCAGAGACGACTTCAGATACATGAGATGAAAATTCAACGAGGAGCGTGACGCTCCATCCTGCCCGACGATAACACTCTCGCGGCAAAGTCAGGATTTCTTTGCCGCCCCGGCACCCTCGCTCTCCTTCGTTTATCCCGCAAAAAAATTCTCCCGCCCTCCTCGCGGGACCGTCCTGCTACGACGAAGAACCGCGCTCTTCCGCCTCCGGAGAAACGGACAAAATACCCCCATGAAGCGGCGGTAATAAGATCGCCGTTCCACACCCCGGCCGCCCCGCCTAGCGGGTCAACGCCGGATCCGCATCCGGTTTCAACGCCTTGATCGCCGCCTCCAACGCGGGCTTCGGCTGATAATTCCGATCGAAGAGCAGCGCATGGTCCGTCCGCCCGCGAATCGGGAAATTGTTCAACCACGATCCGTTGTCCGACACGCCCCAGATCGTCACGCGCGTGAGCGCGTCCTTATATTTTGCATACGCCGCGAAGATCTCGCCATACCGCTTCGCCAGCTCCGCTTCCTTGTCCGCCGGCAGCCCGGCGCGATACGGATCGAGCTCCGGCGCACTGTCGAACACCGTCGAGATCTCCGCCCCGAAATACTGCCGCGGACGCGGCAACACCGTGACGTCGAGCTCCGTCACCATCACCTTGTAGCCCGCCTGCGCGAAATCCCGGATCGTCGCTTCGATGTCTTCGATCTTCGGCCAGTCCAGCGAGCAATGCTCCTGCGTTCCAACCCCGTCCACGCGCGCTCCTTTCATCCGCAACCAGTTCACCAACCGCAGCACACCCGCGCGCTTCACCGGATTCGCCAGCGAATAATCGTTGTAATACAACTCCGCGTCCGGATCCGCCTCCTGCGCCGCCTTGAACGCTTCATAAATGCCTTCTTCGCCAAGGATCTTATACCAGGGACGATCGAACCGCACATTACCATCCTCGTCCTTCACGGCTTCGTTCACCACGTCCCACCCTTTCACGCGGCCTTTGTAACGCCCCACCACCGTGCGGATGTGATCGCGCAAGCGCTCCAGCAGCACGTCCTTCGAAACCGGTTCGCCGTTTTCGTCTTCAAACACCCAGTTCGGCGTCTGGCTGTGCCACATCAACGTGTGCCCCACGATGTGCAGACCACGCTTCTCCCCGAACTCAACATACTTGTCCGCAAGCTCGAAATCGTAACGGCCCGGCTCCGGATGAATCGGGCCCCACTTCATCACGTTCTCCGGCGTGATCGAATCGAAGTGCTGGTCCACCACCGCCACGCCTTTCCGATCCGTCTCGCGGATGTGATGCTCGTTGATCGCCGCACCAATGTGAAACATCCCACTCGCCGCTTCCTTCAACGCCGGCAGTTTTCCGGCGGGAGCAGCCGACAGCAACGCCGCCGCCGAAACCATCATCAATCCGAAGGAAGCAACCAGAGTATATTTCGTCATGATTTGCGCGCTGGACGCTCTTCGCCGCCTTTTGTTGCGGCCAGAAAAAAAACTTCCACCGCGCCACGCTCCGCCCGACATCCGCTTGCGTCAGTAAAACGTCCGCCCGCGCGCGAATTCCCTGTTACCGTTTCCCCCACCTTCTTGTCCTCACTCCACTCGATGGCATCGCCATTTTCTCCGCGTAGATTCGGCGATGAAACTTGCCCGACCGGATTGCGAAACGCTTTCACCCACTCATCCTTGCGGCGGATCCATCCGGAAACGGAACCGCACCCGCGCTCCGTTTGACACTGTGGCTTCACCACCGCGCTGACCGGTCCGGATCGCGTGAAACTTTTCTCCTCAATCTCTCCTCCGGCTCGAGCCTCGCGCCATGCCCGTCCTCACCGGCTCCCGTCCGATCTTCCTCCTCCCGCTTCTTTTCGCCGCTTTTCTTTTCCTGCCTTTGCGCGCGGCTGAATCGACCGAACGTCATCCGTCTCTCGTCGGCGCGCGCCCCGGCGCGATCCTCACCGCCGAGGACGACGCGCTGCTCGACGAGCTTCAACGCGCCTCATTCCTGTTCTTCGTCGAACAGATGCATCCGGTCACCGGACTCGTCCGCGACCGCGCTCGCGCCGATGGCGCCCCGACCGAGGGCAAGGCCAGCATCGCCGCCTCCGGCTTCGCGCTCGCCTCCTGGGCCATCGCCACCCATCGCGGCTGGGTCGAACGCGAAATGGCGCTCGATCGCGTGAAGCTCATGCTGCGCTTCCTCGCGCACGAGGCTCCGCGCCGCCGGGGTTTCTATTACCACTTCATGGAAATGGACACCGGCGCGCGCGCGTGGGAATGCGAAATCTCCTCCATCGATACCGCGCTCTTCGTCGCCGGCGCCATCGTCGCCCGCGAATACTTCCGCGATCCCGAAATCACCCAGCTCGTCAACGAGATCAACGAGACCATCGACTGGCAGTGGTTCCTCAATGGCGGCTCCACGCTCTCGCTCGGCTGGAAGGATGAGACCGGCTTCTCCCGCTACCGCTGGCGCATCTATTCCGAGCACATGATCATGAGTATCCTCGGCATGGGCGCCCCCAAAAACGCTCTGCCGCTCGATTACTGGCGCGCCTGGGGACGCCAGCCCGCCGGCAGCTACGGCGGCTATCACTTCATTCAGGGTCCGCCGCTTTTCATTCACCAGTTCGCCCACGCGTTCGTCGACTTCCGCGACAAACGCGACGCGTTCGCCGACTACTACCGCAACTCCATTCTCGCCACCCTCGCGCAACGCCAGTTCTCCATCGATCTTCGCAACGAATTCCCCAGCTGGAGCGAACGTCTCTGGGGCGTCACCGCGTCCGACTCCGCGTCCGGCTACAAGGCCTGGGGCGGCCCTCCCCGCACCGGCGGCTACGATTCCCTCGACGGCACCATCGTCCCGTGCGCCGCCGCCGGCTCCCTGCCTTTCGTCCCCTACGAAACGATGATGGTGCTTCAACACATCCGCACCGTTTACGGCGATCGCGTGTGGAAACGCTACGGCTTCGTCGACGCCTTCAATCCCGAAACCGGCTGGGTCAATCCCGACGTCATCGGTATCGATTTGGGCATTACAATCCTCCAGGCCGAAAACGCCCGCTCCGGTTTCGTCTGGTCGCTCTTCATGCGCACGCCCGAGGTCCAGCGCGCGCTCGGCCGCGCCGGCTTCGTCTCCACCCGCCGCACATTCACGTGGGCCGAACGCGAACGGCTCCGCGCCCTCGCCGTCGCCGCCTGGCGTTCGCTCGAAAACGAACCCATCACGCCCGACACCGCCGGGCTCCGCTTCACCACGTTCCCCGCCGCCCAAACACTCGGCATCGTCTCCGGCGCCGCCGCCGCCAAACGCGTGCGCGACGCCCTCGCCAACGCCCAGCTGCCCGAATTCGACCTCGCCGTCGCCGAATACGCCGCAGGCCTCATCACGCTCCGCCAGGCGTTTCCCGGACTCGCCATGGACGCCACTCGCCGCCTCGACGAAATCGACTGGAGCAAGGTCACCGTCGGCACCACCAAGCTCGGCTCCGCCAGCCGGCTCGGCACGTTTTTCAAGATCGCCACGCTCCAAAGCGAGCCGACCGCGTGGTCCAATCTCGTGCGAACTCCCGAACAACGCGGCGACGTCTGGGTCCTCTCGCCCGCCGAACCTTACGACCAGCTCCGCCCCGGTCTCTGGCTCGACGAGCGTTCCACTATTTCCGGCGGCTCCGCCGCCCAGCTCGCCTACTCCATCGCTGTCCAGATCGGCGACAACCCGCCACCACCGGAGCCGATCGATCCCATCACCACCGCCCTCGTCCTCGAACACTACCCCGCCGAGTGGCTCACGCACTTCAGCCCCGTCACTCCGCCACTCGACGAATGGCTCGCGTCCGCCCCGCCGCAGGATCGCGCCGCGCTGCTCATCAGCGTCGCCAACGTTCTCGTGCCCGACTCCGTCCGCGAATGGTTCCAAAAAGATCCGCTCGTCCGCGCCGGACGTTCCGCCATCGCCGACTTCGCCGCCGCTCCGTTCGGCCAGGACACGTCCACGTTCATGCGCTACGAACTCGCCGGCCCCGCCGTCGAACCGCCCGAACGCAGCTCCATCGCCGTCGCTTCCTCCGCTCCTCGCGAGCAATGGCAGTGGACCACGATCGCCGGCTTGGAATTCAAGGAATCTCCCGCCGATGTCCGCCCCGATGACCCGTTGCTGGAACTCCGTTTCGCGTTCACGTGGGACAACGAAGCGCTTCATTTCCACGCCGAAGCCGTCGACACCCCGGCAGGCACCGAGCGTCCGGCCGAACGCCGCGAACTCGTCGAACTGCTCATCGACCCGAAAAACGACGGGCTCATCTGGCGCGGCCCCGCCGACTTGCACTACGTTTTCCGTTCCACCGGGCAGGCCTACGAATGGAACCACGATCGCCCCATCCCCGCCGACATCCGCCGCACCGAAACCGGCTACACCGTCGTCGCCAGCATTCCCTGGTCCGTCCTCGGACTTACCCCGCGTCCCGGCCTCGAAGTCGCCCTCACCCCCGCCGTCGCCACGCACGGCCGCTACGAATGGGAGCCCTCGCTGAAACTCAGCTGGCGCTTCTTCCAACGCCGCGACGAACGCTACGGCCTCGGCAAAATCATCCTCCGCTAGCCGCCGCCGATGGAGGCGCGGTGCGCCCACCGCGCTCACCCCCATCCGTCGCCCTCCTCCTCCGTCCCCCGATGCCACGTCCCTAAATCCACTCTATCTCTCTGCGGGAACGTCTTTGGCGCCGTTCTGTTCTATCCGCATCACACCCAAACGTAGGTCCAGCATGCACAACACACCCGACACACCTACCCATGAACTCCAAGCACCCCCGCCGCATGCTGGCAGCGGCTTCACTCCTCGGCGCGACGTCCCTCGCGCTCGCCCAACCGGCTAACCCCGCGCCGGTCCCAAGCCCCACCGATAATCTAAACGATCAGCCGATCGTTCTCGAAACGTTCACCGTCGACGTGACCCGCGACCGCGGCTACGTCGCCGTCGACTCGCTCGCCGGTGGTCGCACCAACATGCCGATCAAGCTCACCCCGGCCGCGATGTCGTCGCTCACGCGCACGTTCCTCGACGACCTTGGCATTCAGGACGTTCGCGAATCCCTCCGCTGGGCTCCCAACGTCCTTCCCGAGGACCCTCTCGCCGGTCGCGGTTTCGGCGGCCAGGCGTTCCACCCTTGGGCTTACAGCTTCCGCGGCGTGGGCTCCGGCCAGCAGGGCGGCGCCGGTCCGACCCGCAACTACTTCACTTTCTTCGAAAACGCCGACGCCTATAACATCGAACGCGTCGAATTCACCCGCGGTCCCAACGGCATTCTCTTCGGCCTCGGCACCGTCGGCGGCACATTGTCCACCTACACCAAGGTCCCCCGACTCGACCAAACCTTCATCAGCCCGGCCGTGATCGCCAACTCCGAGGGCGGCGTTCGCTTCGAGCTCGATTACAACCTCGCTGCCTCCGACCGGCTCGCCTTCCGCGTCAACGCCTTGCACGACACCGTGCGCGGTTGGCGCGAGGGCGACGAGGGCACCAAGCGCGCTCTCGACGTCGCCGCGCTCTACAAGCTCGGCGAGCGCACGACTCTCCGCTTCGAGGTCGAGGGCTACCGCTCCAAATACACGCTGATCTCCACCACCATCGGCGACAAAGCTTCCGGTTGGGACGGCACCACCGAGTCGCCCACCTGGAACGCCGCTCCGGTCGGCGGCGCGCGCACCGTCGAAATGTCCGTCCCCGGAGCCTGGGGCACCGGCCTCGCCGCCTTCCCCGTTTTCATTCCCACGCTTTCCGGCAACCAACGCCTCCAACTCTGGGCTCCTTGGGCGTTCGAACCCGATCCCGCGAACCCCGGCCAGGATCTTCGCGTTTACCGCGGCGGCTACGCCACCACCAGCGCTTTGCTCGACCCGGGCCAATCTCTGAACTGGGCACCTTACCCAGGCTGGTATCCCGACGAAATTAAACTGCCTTGGGAAACCGACTATTCCTCCACCGCCAACGTTCCGATCCGCCCCAGCCGCGATTGGACCTACGGCGCGGGCCGCGGCACCAACGATTACGAAAACCTCAGCGTCTTCCTCGACCATAGCTTCAACGAAAACGTCGATCTCCAGGTCGCGTTCTTCACCTACGACACCGAAACCACTTCGAAAGACTACGAGGGCACCGGCGGCGCTTCCGTCGACATCAACCGCCAGATGCCCGACGGCTCGCCGAATCCCAATTTCGGCAAGATGTTCGCCGACTTCTTCCTCTCGCGTCAGGTGCAGACGCGCTCCGTCGACGAGATCCGCGCCCAACTCAACTACAAGTTCGACGGCGATCTCTTCGGCTCCCGCTTCAGCCAGCTTTTCGCCGCCTCTGCCTCGCAACGCAAAACCCAGACGTCCGCCCGCCAGTATCTCGCCCAAATCACCAACGGCACCTGGCCGATCGACGAGTGGGCCGACAACATGGTCTGGGGTCGCATCTATCTCGATCAACCCAACACGTTCACCGACATCCCCGACGGCTTGAACGGCTACTCCGTCGCCTACGCTCCCGCGCAGGGCTACTGGTTCGATTTCGACGACGAGTTCGAACTCACCAGTTACGCGCTCTTCTCCAATACGCGTCTCTTCGACGATGCCCTCAGCATCGCTCTCGGCGTCCGCCGCGACAGCTACGACGAAGATCTCGTCTCCTATCGCCGCGGTCCCAACTTCACCGACCAGCGCGTCAGCGAGAGCGACGAGGGCACGACCTACACGGCCGGCGCCGTTTACTACTTCGGCTGGCTCGGCCTCTTCGCCAATTACTCGGAAAACCTCCTCCCGCCGAATGCCGGCTCGCAGCCCTACCTCAGCGGCGCCCGTCCGGGACCCGAGGAAAACGAGGGCTACGACTACGGTATCCGTATTTCCACTCCCGACGGGAAATACTACGCGAGCTTCAGCCGCTACGAATCGAAATCCAACAACCGCAACGTCGAGAATCCCGTCGGTCTGCGCGGCGTCTGGCAGAAATACAACATCGCCCGCGGCGCGCCGCAGGACGAGGGCTTCGGTTCCGTCGCGTATTCCGACACCACCGCGATGGAAGCCTACGGCTACGAGTTCGAGGTCACGGCCAACCCGTTCGAAAACCTCCGTCTCCAAGCGAGCTACGCCCTCCCGGAAACCGAGATCGTCGACTTCTACCCGATGTCGCGGGCGCACGTCGCCGCCAATCTCGCGACTTGGAACGCCCAGCTCGACGCCACCACCGACCCGATTCACGCGAGCGATCTCCGCAACGAGATCTCGCGCGTCCAGGACACGCTCGCCCAGTCCGTCGCCGGCGCACCGCAGCGCAAGTCCGTCGACTACACCGCCAGCTTCTTCGCCAACTACATCTTCACGAACGAAGCGCTCGACGGTTACTCCATCGGTTTCGGCGGCAACTTCACCGGCAAACCCTACGCCGGCTCCTACGCCGGCGAAGAATACTTCGGCTCCTCCATCCGCAGCTACTCCGCCGTGCTCGCCTACGAAACCGAATTCGGCCGCGTGAAAGCCCGCTTCGCCATCAACGTCGACAACATCTTCGATTACGACGAACCGCTCGTCATCGATTACCACAACGACTACACCGACCGTTCCGGTCGCCACATCCGCAACGCCTACTTCTATCAAACGCCGCGCACTTTCCGCTTCACCGCGCGCTTCACCTTCTAATCCACCTCACCCATCCGATGGAGGCGCGGTGCCCTCACCGCGCATAGGGCGGGTCTTTCGACCCGCCCTTTCTTCTTGGAGGGCGCTGATCCGTCCGTCCGCCCCGTAACCAAATTCTCAATACCTCTCCGCTATCTGACACCCCCTGCACCCCGCCTCCGTGTTCATTCGTGTCCATCGCGGTTCCCCCGTCCCTCCTTGCGCCTTCTGCGCCTCTTTGCGGCCCACCTTATCATCCCTTTTCGCCTCTGCCATGCACCGCCTCCTCCCTGTCATCTCCTTCGCCGTCCTCACCTCCCCCGCGTTCGCCCAGCCGCCGTTCTACGATCGCCACGTGATGTTCGACAACAGCCACGCGGACCACGGTTACGATTCATCCCTCAGCTACCTCGTCGCTCCCAGCACGCTCGAAACGTTCAACGGCAAATTCCCCGTCGAGCCCGGCCGCTTCGTCTCCCCGCCCAACGCCCTCCGCCTCAAATGGCGCTCCGCCACCGGCGGCGATTGGCGCATGACCCTCGAAATCCCTCGCCGCTACGCGCGTCCGTTTCGTTTCGAGGGCTCCGCCCTCACGTTCTGGTGCTACCCGGATTTCGAGATCACCGCCGAAAACTCTCCGCGCGTTTACCTCCGCGACATCGACGAAAACGGCACGCCCACCATCACGCTCGTCCGCGGCAACGACCGCATCCCCGCCAACCAGTGGACGCTCGTCACCATCCCGTTCTCCACGTTCAAATCCGCGATCTACCACGGCACCACCGACAACGCGTTCAATCCCGAGAAACTCCTGAGCATCGCGTTCATGCAGGGTCTCGACGACAACCGCGAACACACGCTCATCGTCGACGATTTCCAGGTCCGCGACATCGACACCAAAGACACCACGCCTCCTCCACCGCCGCCCACGCTCACCACGCGCGGTTTCGATCGCCACGTCGACGTTGCATGGAATCACAGCGAAGCGCCCGATCTCCTCGCCTATCGCATCTACCGCGCGTTCGACGGCACCAACTTCCAACCCGTCGGCACCTCGCAACGCACCCGCTCCCGCTTCGCCGATTTCATCGGCGCCTCCGATCGCGTCGCCCACTACCGCGTCACCGCCATCGATCTCGCCGGCAACGAATCCGCCCCGTCCGCAATCTCCTCCACCGCCACGCGCGCGCTCAACGACGACGAACTCCTCGATATGGTTCAGGAGGCCTGCTTCCGCTACTACTGGGAAGCCGCCCACCCTAAAGCCGGCCTCGCTCCCGAGGTTCTCCCGGGCGACGAAAACCTCCTCGCCCTCGGCGGCTCCGGCTTCGGCGTCATGGCCCTCCTCGTCGGCGCCGAGCGCGGCTGGATCACGCGCCAGCAGGCCGCCGATCGCGTCGCGCTCATCACGCGCTTCCTCTCGCGCGCCGATCGCTTCCACGGCGTCTGGCCGCACTTCCTCAATGGCGAAACCGGCAAAACCATTCCGTTCTTCGGCAAATACGACAACGGCGGCGACCTCGTCGAAACCGCGTTCATGATCCAGGGACTCCTCGCCGCGCGCAGCTATTTCTCCCGCGACAATCCCGTCGAACGCGAGCTCCGCGACACGATCACGAAGCTCTGGCGCGAGGTCGAATGGAGCTGGTATCGAAAAACCAAGGACAGCGATGTGCTCTACTGGCACTGGTCGCCCGATCACGCGTTCCACATCAGCCACCCGCTCATCGGCTGGAACGAAACCCTGATCATCTATCTTCTCGCGATCGCCTCGCCCACTCACGCCGTCCCCGCCGAGCTCTATCACACCGGCTGGGCCGGCACGTCCGAACGCCACATCGCCTACCGCCGCAATTGGGGCCGCACCACCCAGGGCGACCGCTACGTCAACGGCAACACCTACTACGGCATCAAACTCGATGTCGGCGTCGGCAACGGCTCCGACCTCTTCTTCACGCATTTCTCCTTCATGGGTTTCGACCCCCGCGGTATCCGCGATCGTTATACAAACTATTTTGCAAACAACCGCGCCATCGCCCGCATCAATCACGCCTACGCCGTCGAAAATCCGCGCAAATTCGTCGGCTACGGCCCCGACACCTGGGGCCTCTCCGCCGGCATCAACTCCGGCGGCGGCCGCCCGCTGCCGCGCGACGACAACGGCACCATCAACATTATGGCGTCGCTCGCCTCGTTCCCCTACACGCCCGCCGAATCGATGGCCGCGCTGAAGCATTTCTACCGCGATCTCGGCGCCAAAACCTGGGGCATCTACGGCTTCTACGACGGCTTCAACCAAACCCAAAACTGGTTCGAACCCGTTTACATGGCCCTCAACCAGGCTCCCATCACCGTGATGATCGAAAACCACCGCACCGGCCTCATCTGGAAGCACTTCATGGCCAACCCCGAAATCAAGCCCGCCCTCGACGCCATCGGTTTCCAGCCCGATCGAAACTGACCCGCCGTAGCACGGTCAACCTGACCGTGCTTGCTCGGCTTGTTCGCCTCCGAGCATTCTTCCTTCCTCTTCCCACCGCGCCGTCTCCCCCTCCGCGGAACAGCTTTGCTTTCGCCGCTACAAATTGTCGTTCGCCACATGCCTCCTTCCCGCCTCCTACCCACCGTGCCCGTGCCCGGGAGTTCGCTCCATGGCGACAACATCGTTTCCAGATAATGTCAGTTAACGTGAGCGCGACCGCCAAAGTTGCAGATGCCCATCCTTCTCCCGACGCAGTCAATTCGTCGTCTTCCAACCCCGACGAACTGATGCGCGAGAACGCCCGGCTCCGCCAGCAGCTCGAATCCACGCGCCGCGCCCTCGCCCAGGCCCGCCGCGAGGTCGACGCCGCCAACGACGCCAAGGACCGCTTCCTTTCCAGCGTCTCCCACGAGCTTCGCACGCCGCTCTCCGCCATCGTCCTCTGGACGAGCCTCATCGAAGATCAGGACAACATCGATCCGCGTCAGCTTCGCGAAGCCCTCGATTCGATCAAGCGCAGCGCCGAAGAACAGCGCGAGCTCATCGAACACCTCGTCGACACGTCGCGCATCATGTCCGGCAAACTCCGGCTCGAGCGCCGCGACATCGATCTCGCCACCATCCTTCGCTCCGGCATCGACCCGTGGCGCGAAACCGCGCGCTCCAAAGAAATCGATCTCGTCGACCGCTTTCCTTCCGACGCCGGAACGTTCAACGCCGACCCCCGCCGTCTCGCCCAACTCGTCAGCCATCTCGTCGAAAACGCCGTCAAGTTCACCCCGAGCGGCGGACGCATCGAGATCGAGTTGACGCGCGAGCCGCCCGGCGGACTCGAGATCACCGTCCGCGACACCGGCATCGGCATCGCGCGCGAAAACCTCGAGCAGATTTTCGAACGTTTCGTCCAGGTCGAACACGCCCGCGTTCGCACCGAAAGCGGCGTCGGTCTCGGTCTCGCCGTCGCCCGCCAAATCGCCGAACTTCACGGCGGAACCATCCACGCCGAAAGCAGCGGCGTCGGCACCGGCACCACACTCCGCGTCCGTCTTCCCGCCGCACCTCAGGATCCCAACGCCGGCATCGCTCCTTCCAAAGAGAAGCCCCACCTTCAAGGCCTCCTCGCCGGCCGCCACGTCCTGCTCGTCGAAGACGCCGCCGCCACGCGTCGCGCTCTCACCGCTGTCCTCATCGAAGCGGGCGCCGTCGTCGACGCCGTCGATTCCGCTCCTTCCGCGCGCGACGCCCTCGATCGCCAGCGTCCGGATGTCATCGTCAGCGACCTCGGCCTCCCCGTCGTCGACGGTTTCACCCTCCTTCGCCAAATTCGCGAGATCGAGGAAGCCAGTCAGCTCCCGCGCGTTCCCGCCGTCGCCGTCACCGCCTTCGCCGGCGACGCCATCTGCGAGCAAGCATTCGAAAGCGGCTTCCAAACCTGCCTCACCAAACCCGTCGAGCCTCTCCAGCTCGTGACCACGCTCGCCGCCCTCGCACGCGCCTAGTGTCCTGTCCCGCAGGAAACCTCGATAATTCGGGGCACCTAGTATCTCGTAACACACATTATTTCGCATTGTGGTTCGCCGGTGCCTGAACGTTTACTGGGGCATGGCCAACCGATACAAAGTCACGTTGACGGAGAAGGAACGCGAGCAACTCACCGGGTTGACACGCAGCGGGAAGTCCAC
>JAFAAS010000076.1 GCA_023426435.1 Verrucomicrobiota bacterium
CACGCCGAGCGCGAAGCCGCTGCCGCCGTTGGCGGTGAAGTTGCCGTAAACGCCCGCGGGCACGGTGACGCTGCCGACGTTCCCGTTGAGCGTGAGGTCCTTGAGCGTCGACCAGGAGCCGATCGCATCGGACGATTTGTTGAGGTTCACGCCGCGCGTGCCGGTCGGAGTTGAAGGCGCGGCCACGGTGGGCATCGCAACTGCATCGTAGCGACGGACGAGTTTGCCGAGGCTGGCGTTGCCGTTGAGCGTGACGGTGTAGCCCGCCGGATTCGCGCTGCCCGTGCTGTCGACCGTTCCGCCGAAAGCCGGCTTGCCATTGAGCCGCGTGTTCGGAGTCCCGACCGCCAGCAGTTCGCCGGTGATCTTGGCGCCACCGTTGAGCGTGACGCCGTGGTTCGTGCGCTGCTGGATCGAGCCGTTGATCGTGCCGTTCAGCGCGCGGATCTGGTTGACCAGGGCGGCGGCGGGAGCGCGCACGGTGACGTTGAACGTCTTCGTGGCGGTGTTGCCCGCGGCGTCCGTCACAGTCGCCGTGACCACGGTCGTGCCAATCGGAAAGATTGTCCCGGACGCTTTGCTCAACGAGACCGTGAGCGCGCCATCGACGATGTCGCTCGACGTGACGTTGTAGGTCGCCGTCGCGCCCATGACGGTCGTCGAATCGAGGACGATATCTTCGGGAACGGTGATCGTCGGCGCGGTCGTATCGATCACCGTGACGGTGAAGGAAACCGAGCTGGAGTTGCCCGCCGCATCCGTCGCACCGAGCACCACCGTAGTGGTGCCGAGCGCGAAGAGGCTGCCGGACGACTTGCTGGCAGAGACCGCAACGTTGCCGCTGACGATATCGAGCGCGCTTGCGCTGAACGTCGCAATGGCGCCGCCCGGCCCCGTCGCTTCGAGCACGAGATTGGCCGGAGCGGTGATCACAGGAGCGGTCGTGTCGACGACCACGATGGAGAACACCGCCGCAGCGGCGTTGCCGGCGGCGTCGATCGTGCTCGCCGTCACGGTGGTCGTGCCGAGCGCGAAGGTGCTGCCCGATTCGATGCTGAACGCGACCGGCACGCTGCCGCTCACGATATCGAACGCGGTCGCCGTATAAGCGGCGACTGCACCGGCGGCGCTCGTCGCTTCGAGCATCTGGGCGGTCGGAGGGAAGAGCGCGGGAGCGGTCGTGTCGCGGACGACGATCGCGAACGAAGCGGTCGACGTGTTGCCGGCGGCGTCTGCGGCGGTGACGGTGACCGTCGTCGAACCGAGCCCGAACGTGCTGCCCGGAGCGATGCTGTAGGAAATGGTCGCGCCGACCGCGTCGGTCGCCGTGGCGACGAACGTGGCGATCGCACCGGCGGGGCCGGTCGCTTCGAGAGTCTGGCCATCGATTGCCGCAATGACCGGCGCAGTCGTGTCCCGCACGGTGATCGTGAAGGAGCTCGAGGACGCGTTACCCGCGGCATCGATCGTCTCGAGCGTCACCTTCGTGGTGCCGATCGGGAAGACGTTGCCGGAAGCGTGGCTCGCGTTAACGAGGACATCGCCGTCGACGATATCGTTAGCGGAAACGGCGAACGTGACCACCGCACCGGCCGCGCTCGTCGCTTCGGCGACGATGTTCGCCAGCGTGGAAATCAGGGGTGCCGTCGTATCCACGACCGTAACCGTGAAGTTTGCCGTGGTGGAGTTGCCGGTCGCGTCGAGGGCGGTGAGCGTGACGAGCGTTTCGCCGAGGGCGAAAGTGCTACCGGAGGCCGGCGAGGCGGTGACGCTCACGGCTCCATCGACGATATCGAGGGCGCTCGGCGTGAATTCGACCACGGCGCCAGCGGCGCTGGTGGCTTCAACGACGAGATTGTCGAGCGGCGCGATCACGGGGGCGGTGGTATCGGACACCGTGATCGTGAACGCACCCGAGGCGGTATTGCCAGCGGCGTCGGTCGCATTCGCTTGAACGACAGTCGTGCCGATCGCAAACATGCTGCCGGATTCGGGTGCCAGGGCGACCGGAACGTTGCCGTTGACCACATCGGAGGCCGAGGCGGCAAAGGTGGCGACGGCGCCCGCGGGGCTCGTGGCTTCGATGACCTGATTGGCCGGGAGGTGCAGCACGGGGATGGTCGAATCGACCACGGTGATCGTGAACGAGCCGGTCGCTTCGTTGCCGGCATCGTCGATCGCGCTGACTTCAACGGTGGTCGTGCCCAGCGGGAAGACGGTGCCCGACGCGGCGCTGGAGGTCACGATCGCACCGACGGCGTCGTTGGCCGTAATGCTAAACGTCGCGATTGCGCCCGCGGCACTGGTGGCCTCGATCGTCTGATCGGCGGGGATGTTCAACACCGGCTTCGTCGTGTCGCGCACGATCACATTGAACGTTTCGAGGCTGGGGTTTCCCGCGGCATCGGTGGCGCCGAGCGTCACGGCAGTGGAGCCGATGGCAAAGGTGCTGCCCGAAACCGGGTCGCCGCTCACCGTGACGGTGCCTGAAACGATGTCGATCGCTGTGGCGCTGTAATCGACGGTGGCGCCGGCGCTGGAAGTGGCTTCGACGGTGATGTCGGCGGGGGCCGTCGCCGGAGCAGTGCTCACCGTGAGCACGATGTTGTCGAAATTGACCTGCTGATTGCTCGTGTTGGTGAGCACGATCTGCAGCGCCGAACCAATCTGCGGATGCCCCGCCGAAGGAGTGAAGCTCGTCGAATACCGGGCGAAGGTCGCGATCGCCTGGTCCATGGCCGAGTCGGCGTGGGCCAGCACGACTCCCGTGGTGGTCGTCAACGCGAGACGGCCTGTCGTAATGGGATCGTCACTACGACGACCGACATAGCCGGAGAGCGTGTAGGTTTTGCCAGCCTCGACCGTGACGCCGAGCGCCTGGGAGATGGAGCCGATGTTGATGAACGCCACCTGGCGTCCTTCCGGTGCTACACCCGTGACGTAGCGGCCCGGCAGCGCGGGCACGTAGACGACGCCGGCGACGCCATCCACCTGCCAGCCGGTCACGTTGGCGGCGTGATCCGTGGTGAACGGCTGCTCGAAGCCGGCGTTGTCGATTGCAACCGGTGTCGGAGCGCCGGAATTCATCAGGATCACGGGCGCGATCGTGTCCACGACTGTGACCGTGAACGAAGCGTTGCCGATATTGCCAGCGGCGTCCTGGGCGGTGACGGTGACGAGGGTCTCGCCGAGCGGGAAAATGCTGCCCGAGGCATGCGAAGCGCCGACCGCGATGACGCCGTCGACATTGTCGAGGGCGCTGGCCGTGAACGAAACGGCGGCACCGGCCGCGCTGGTGGCTTCGACGACGATCGGTTCAGTCGGCACCGTGACCTCCGGTGCGATGGTGTCGGTGATGGTGAGCGTGGCGGTCGCGCTGCTGGCGACGTAGTTGGGATCGACGATCGTCGCGACCACGGTGTAGGCGCCGACAGCGGACGGTGCCGCCGACGAGCCGTTGTAGGTGACGGTCGCGGATAGACCGGCGGGCGCGGTGGTGAAGGGGACGGAAATCGCGTGGCCGGTGTAAGGCTGCGTGACGTTGCCCACGTTGATCGACGCCGGAGCAGGATCGATCACGAGCGTGCCCGTCGTTTCGCCGACGTAGTGCGGATGCATAACCGCGGCATTCACCGTATAACTGCCGGCATTCGTGGGCGGGGTAATCGAGCCGTCGTAGGTGACCGAGATCGGGAGATTTTCTGACCACCACATCGTGACGGTCGCCGATTTCGGCGCGCCGTTGTAGACGTGAGCGAGGTCGCTGAGTTCGAGGAACACTTGGGTGAGCGTCGCCTCGATGACCACCGTGCTGGTCGCGGTGCCGCCGGCGTTGGTGGCGGAGATGCCGAATTCATACAGACCGGGTTCCGTGAAGATGCCGGAGATCACGCCGGTTGCGCTGTCGAAGGCGAAGCCCGCGGGAAGTCCGGTCGCGCCGTAACTCGTCGGTGAATTCGTGGCGAAAATCTCATAGACGAAGGCCCAACCCACCGCCTGCACGCCGCTGGTGAAGCTGACGATCGCGGGCGGAGGCGTGACGGTTTCGAGGGGCTCCTCAGCTTCGACCTCGAGATCGATGCGGAAATTGATTCCGACCCAGCCGCCGAAATCGGTGAGACGGATGTTGATCGTATTCACGCCCGGCTGGATGTAATCGGCATCGACGACTTTCGTGTCCGGCTGGGATCCGCCCACGGTATCGTCGACGGCGATACCGTTGACGGAGAGCGACGCGTGATTGTCGGCATTGATCGTAAACGTCATCTTGGGCGAGGCGATCACGTCGGGCGCGGTGAAGCGGACGCGGAAATCGACCACTTCGTTGAGGCCGACAAACGGGCTGGGATCCTGGTTGATCCAGCTATTCGTGCCTTCGATGAAGCCCCATGGGTGACCGCCGGTGAGGTAGGCGGCGTGCCAGGTCTGTCCGCCGTCTTTCGAATATTCCGTTTGCGAATCGATTTCGCCCGGGTTGCCGGAACCGCCGAGAATGGTGAGCTTTTGGACGGTGCGCATCGCAACGGTAAAGGCGACCGTATCGGAGCTGCCGGTGGAATCGGTGACGGTAAGGGAGCCCGTGTGCGTGGCGCTTTGGGCGTAGACGTGTTGGCCGCTGATCGTGCCAGTGGCGGCATCGATGACGCCGGCGCTGGTCGAGCCGTCGCCCCACGTCCAAATCGCGGAGTGCACGTCGCTCGCATCGGCGTCGGTGAACGCCGCCGAGAAGGTCAGCACCACGTCTTTCTTCGGCGCTTCCGGCACCTCGACGGCGCCGAGCACCGGGTCGTGCGTGATCCCGACGACGAACAGCGACAGCGATGAGACGGTGCCGGTGACGGTGTTGGCCACCGGGTCGACACTGCTCGTCACGTCGATCCACTGCTGCGTGGCGCTGTCGTAGGAGAGGATGCTGAGATTCGAAAGGAGTTCGGGCGAGACGAGGCTCGGATCGAACGCGAGGGCGACATCGACGCTGCCATCGAATTGGGCAGTCGTCGTGATGTTGTAGAACGTGCTCTGGCCCGAAGCGGAAACGGCGGAATAACCCGCGGGCAATTGCGGGCCGACCGGCAGGGCGGTGCCGCTGGTGACACCCGGGCTGGTAACCTGGTCGAACACCACGGTGGTGCCAGGGATCGGCTGCACGGCCACGTTGGTGCCGACCGAAGTCGGGAGCGGCGCCGTGAGGTTGAGGCTGAACTGGCCGAAGCTGACATTCGACCCGTCAACCGTGCCATTGGCGGAGAGTTGATAGGTGCCGGGAGGAGCGACGACGCGAACGCGCGGGCGCGCCTGAGCGCTGCCCCAGTTGCTGTTATAGACACTGATTTGTTGGATCGGCTGACCCGACGAATCGAAGATGTTGGCCGAGCCGCTGATGGACGCGCCGGAAATCAGAGTCTCGGAGGTCGCGCCCGCCGGCTCCGTGACGTCGAAGGTGAGATCGGCCTGCGCCGTGTTCAGGACGAAGCTGGGGAGTGTTTTGCTTTCACCCGGCCCGAACGTGACGGGCGTGCTGCCGCGGGCGTAATCGTAGATTGAAATCGAATAATACAGGTAGTCGCTCGGCGAAGAGGCGTCGTAGCCGTAGAGACTGACCTGGGAGAACAGCCATTGACCGGGATCGATGACGACCGAGAACGGCCCGGTCGACGGGAGGGTCGCGTTGGCGGACGTGTTGTTGTAGGTGGAACCGTAGAGGTTGCCGCCGCCGATGGTGGACCGCGTGAGGAAGCCGGTGAGTTCGAGATCGATCGACGCCATCGCGACCGAGCCGGTGAAATTGATTTCTGTCACGCTGCCGGCCGAAACCGCCGCCTGTCGATAGGCGGTGAGCTGCGAATTGGGGAAATAAAAGTAGGCGTAGACGTTGAGATTGCCCGGCAGGAGATTGTTGAACTGGAACGAGCCGTTACCCGTGCCGTTGTTGAGCTCCGCGCTCCCGAGGTGCGACCAGTTCTGGTTATACAGCACGAGCGTGGAGTTCGTGGGCGAGACCAGCCCTTGGAAGTCGACCATACCCTGAATGGCTCCGGCGGAAAACGCGGCATCGAGAACCCAGGTCGCGATCGCACCACCACCGGACGGGCTGACGGTTTGTTGCGCGAGCGACTGGGTCGAAACCTGGCCGGCGCCGCTCTGCACGTTGGCCGTGCCGTAGATCGTGGCCTGGTTGAAGGGCAACGCCGTTACCCAGCCGAGCCCCTGCGAGGACGACGAGAAATACTGCGTGCCTTGGCTTCCGCTCGCTTGCAGCGACGCGATCGAAGTGAGGCCGCCGTTGCTGACCTGCACATCGGCGACGACCCGCGTGGTGGCGACGGAGAGGTTCTTCGTAACGGTCTCGCCCGCACCGACGGAGACTTCGTCGGTGAGATTGGCGTTGAGGGAGCTGCTGCCCTGCCCGCCCGCGTCGAGGCTCGCATTGACGCTCAACCGCCAGGTCTTTCCTGCCGCGACGAGCAACGAGAACGTATTGCCCGTGAATGACGCCGAAGCAGAGCCCGAGCCGTCGGTGGCACTGGCCGAGACGGAGCCATTGAGCACGGTTTCGTTCGAGAACTGAACGGTGCCGGTGATTTTTCCGGGCAAAAGCTCGATCGTGTCGGCCGAATAACTGAGCGAAACAAGCAAGCTGAAGACAGCCGCGATCCAAGGCGTTTTGATGGTCATGTTGAAGCGGGACGGGAGAAGCGCGGGGGCGCATGATGCGCCACTGGGATGCGCATCGAACAGGGGGTTACCCCTAGGGCCTATAGGGGATCTATATAGCTTCGTGTGACCAAGGGTCCTAATTTGTGACGTTCGGCCCTAAAGTGAAAAATGGGCCGCACGCCTAGGAGCAGCCTGCGCTACGCGTTGCGCGGCAGACGATCTTTCAACAAGCGCCAGAACTCGCGACCGACTGGCATCGTCTGGTCGAGGCCTTCGATCCGAACCGAGAAGTTCTTCGGCGCGTGACGACGTGATCCGGAGACGCGGTCGAGATTCACCACTACGGAACGATGCACCTGCACGAAATGGCGCGCGGGCAACAGCTCCAACCACGCTTTCAAGGTCCTTCGCACGATGGTCCGATCGCCGTCCACGAGATGCACGATCGAGTAGTTTTCGTGCGAGCGGATCGCGCCGATATCGGAGACGTTGATCCAATTCGAAGCCGGGCCAGACTTGAGCCAGAGGCGGTCGTCTAAACGAAGCGATTTGGAGAAGGGCGAAGCCGAGACGATGGAGCCCAACGCGGGCACCTTGAGCCGAAGGAGAGCGATCGCGACCCGCGCGGGGTCGATCGGTTTAAGCAGATAATCGAGGGCGTTGATGTCGAAAGCGCGGCGGGCGTGGACATCGCTCGCCGCCAAGACAATCGCCCGCGCGCCTTGCCGGATGCCAGCGATCAATTCGAAGCCCTGCCCACCGGCGAAATCGGCATCGAGAAATACGAGTTCGTAGTCGTCTCGTTGCAGGCGCGCCCGGGCTTGGGGAAACGAATTGGCTTCCGCCACGGCTTGGATTTCGGGCCAGGCGCCGAGCATCCGGCGAAGCTCCGTCCGGGTGGCGGCGTGATCGTCGATGAGCAGAGCGCGCAGCATCAACGTGCGGCGTGGCACCACACTCCATCCCGACAGGGATAGAGTTCGAAGATCGCGCAGGCGGTCTTCGCGTCCGCAGCGGGGGGGGGTGAACATGGGGTGGCGCGGACCGTGCTCAAACACCGGAAACACGCAATGGAATAGTGGCAGGGTCGGGCAACTTTTCCTCCACCTCACAGCACGCCTACATTAGGAGGCGGACTCTACATCAAAACGCGGATCCAGATGTTTCTTACTCCTCCACTTCGTAGATTTCGACGAGCGCGACACCCGTGGTGTTGTTCGCACCCGAGACGTGCACGGTGTAGAGACCGGGCGCGAGGGTCATGACGATCGCCGCGTCCTTGCTGCCGCTAGCGAGATGAAACGCACCGGTCGCCGTTTCGGCGGCGGTGACGGCCGTGGCCGCGGATGCGTCGGAGCTCCAGTTATCGTTCGTCGCGATCTGCTCGGAGCCTTTGAACACCTTCAGCACGGGATCGGCGAGCGGACTGGCGACGCCTTGCGCCGCGAGTCCAGGACCGACGCCGCGGATCAGCACTTTTTTCGGCGAGTTGCCGGTGATCACCAGACCGCCGATCAACACGTTTTCACCGGTGCCGACTTCGCCGCGCGTCGAGATGTCGATCAGGCGTTGATACTCCGCTTGGGGATTTTCGGAGGCGTCGTAAATCTCGGCGAGCGCCACGCCTTCGCCGCCGCCGACGTGCACGGTGTAGGCGCCGGGTTGGAGCGTTGTGACAAGGATCGCGTCTTTGCTGCCGGCGGTGACGGCGAAGGCTCCGACGCGTTGCGCCACGGCGGCGATGTCGCTGGGGTTGGCGTTGGATCCCCAATCGTTGTTTTCCGCCAGGAGGGTCGAGCCTTTGAAGAGGCGGATGACGGGATCGGCGAGGACGCCGGTCACGCCAAGCGGAGTGAGCGAAGGGCCGATCGCGCGGATGAGGACCTGTTTCGGTTGTGAGCCGCCGATGACCAAACCCGAAATCAGGATCTTTTCGCCCGAGCCGACGCGGCCGCGGGAGGAGAGACCGACCAGGCGGTCCGTGCGAGCGGTGCTCTCCTCAAGGCCGGCGAAGCCGATGGGGCTCTGGTTCGGAACGAGGATCGTGCCGGCGACGGTGGTCGTCACGGCGTCGACGGAGCCTTGGAGCGTGACGTTGGCGGACTGCAGCTGGAAGGAGCCGTTGGAGGCGAGCGTCGCAGCGCCGCCGACGGTAAGGGTCGGTGTGATCGCGAGGACGAGGACGTTGTTGTTCGAGCCGACGATCGAGTAAACGGTGCCCTGGTTCGTCTCGAGGGCACTCGAACGGTAGAGGCCGGAGGCGTCGGCGGAGGGCCCGGCAGGCGGCTCGACTTGAGTCGTAAAACTGTAGCCGGTGCCGTCGACGGAACCGGAGAGCGTGGCGCCGTTGATCTGGCCGCGGAGCGTGAGCGTGCGAAGGGACGGCGAGGTTTGCGTGACGGTTGCGGTGAAGCGATCGTCGGCGTCGAGGGTGAACGTCACCAATTCGTTGATACCGATGGACGGCGCGACGATGAGGAGGGAGCCGGTGTCGGAGTTCGCGGGGAGGACCGCGGCGATGTCGCCGACTTTGCCATCGCCGTCGCTCAGGGCGCGGACGCGAGCGCCGTCGGCGCGCGTGATGGGATGGAGCGACGTGGAGAAGAACCGGCCGAAGAAGACGAGAGCGTCGATGGCGGTGACTTTGAAGGCGCGCGTGACGTTCGGAGCGGCTTGGTAGGTGTCGTTGCCGGGTTGGGAGGCGCGGATCGTCACGGTGCCGGGTGTGCCGAGGAGCGTCACGGTGTGGCCCGAGAGTTGTGCTGGGCTTCCGGATACAATCGTAAAGGTGACGGGCAGACCGGACGTGGCGGTGGCGGTGAGGTTGAAGGATCGGTCGCTCGTGAGCCGGTCGGGCAGCGCGTCGAAGTTGATCGTTTGGGCGAGCTTCGAGGAGTTGATCGTGCGGTCGGCGAAGGCGGCTTCGTAGTTTTGCGTTTGTGGAATCGAGGCACGGACGACGACGGAGCCGGTGCCGTTGATGGTGAGCGTGGAACCGATGAGCGTCGCGCTGCCCGAAAGGAGCGTGAAGGTGACGGGCGTGCCGGAGGAGGAGCTGGCGGCGAGCGTGACGGATTGATCGGGCGGCACCGTGCCCGGATCGGCGAAGGCGATCGTCGGCGTCGCGCGCGCGATGGTCAGCGTGCCGGACGCGGTGGCGGTGTGCGTGCCGTTGTCGATCGACGCGACGACGGCGTAAGTGCCGGCGTTGGTCGGCGCGGTCGCGCTGCCGTCGTAGGTGATCGTGACGGGCAAGCCGGCGGGCGTCGGGGTGGCGTTCGCGTTTTTGGGCGAGCCGTTGAAGGTGTGCGAGAGATTCGTAAGCGCGATCGAAGCGTTCGCGGTGTTGACCGTGAGGGTGATGTCTTTCGTAGCGGTGCCGGCGGCGTTGGTCGCCTTGAGGGTGACGGTGAAGGCGCCGGTTTGCATCGGCGCGCCGGAGATCGTGGCGCCGTTGCGCGTGAGGCCGGGAGGAAGTCCGGTGGCGTCGTAGCTCGCGATGTCGATGGGGCTCGTTGCCTCGATGTTGAAGGAGAGGGTCGAACCGAAGGTCGCGGGCGCGGGATTCGTGTTGTTGATCACCGGCGCGGTGGCGGGCGTGAGCGGGACGACCGACGGGGTCACGTTTTGAAACGAACCGCTGTAGCGGACGATCACAGCAGATGCGATCGAAGCGGCCGATGTAATGTTTGCCGGATACGAGACGGTGAAGGTGAACGATGCTTCCTCGGGAATCGAAATATACGCCCATTCGAGCGTGCCGGTCTGGCCGGCGATGGGTCTGACATCGGGCTCCCCCGTGCCGCCAACGTAGGACCAGCCAGCCGGGAGCACGACTTCCCAGCCGATTGCGGTGGTTTCGCCGGGATAGCTCGCGACGTTCGCGGTGAACGTAGCGGTGCCGCCGCCGGGGAGAAGATATTCGCTCGCGGGCGAGAGCGTCGCCGTTGCTCCAGGCGCGGCGCGGAGGTTTAGCGATGCGAAGGCTGCGAGCGCGATGAGCAGGAAGCGCGGGAAGGTCATGACGGGAATCGGGACAGTGGTGAAAGGACGGAAGGTTAGTTGGCGCGGCCGGGTGCGAAGCCGTCCTCGGTGACGGCTTGGGTGCGGTGGTATTCGCCGGTGCGCGCCGTGCCGTCGCGGGTGTTGTAAAGTTCAATCACGCGCGTCAGCTCGAGGAGACTCAGGCGACCGTCCCGGTTTGTATCCGCGGAATGGTGACTCGCGATCGTGCCGGTGCCGGCGGCGAAGCCGTCCTCGGTGGTCGCGTCCGTGTGATACGCGCCGGTGCGGGTGGTGCCGTCGCGCGTGTTGTAGAGTTCAATCACGCGGGTGAGTTCGAGCAGACTCAGGCGCCAGTTCCGGTCGGTGTCGGCCGAGTGGAAGGAAGCCTCGATCAAAACGTCGGGAAATGCGGGCGGAGTGAACGCGAGCGAGGCATGGTTGCCGCTCGCGTCCTTGATCGTGCCGCCTTCGAGTTCGATCTGAACCAGGTTGACTTCGCCGCTGTCAGCCCGATCGCCTGGCTGCACGACATAGCGAAAGACGAGGGTCGTCGTGCCACTGCCGCTAATATAGACGGCCGTTCTCGAGACTCCGCCCACCGTAAGTGTGAGGACCGGTGTGCCGCCGGCCGTGTCGACGATCACGGGTTCGGAGAAGACGAACGAAAAGTCGAGCGTCTCCCCTGCTCCATAGGTCTTTGCCGCGGGGCCGGTGATGGATTGAATCGTGGCCGCAACGTCGTCGCTGACCGCGATGGTGAACGACTTCTCGACCGTCGCCTCGCTGCCATCCTTCGCTTGCACGCGGACCGAGTAGTTGCGCGGCGCAAGCGCCAGCGGTGCGGTGACGCGCAGTGTGCGGCCGGAGAGGTTGAACGATGCGTTGTCGTCAGAGCCCGCGCCTGCGACGAGGGCATAAGTGAACGTCTCTCCGGTATCGACATCGACCGCGGCGAGAGTGCCGACCATCGCGTTGGCGCCGGCCGATTGGCTGACGGCCGCATGGGAGAGGCCGATGTCGGTCGGGGCATCATTCACCGAAACGCTGATGACGGTCGTGGCGCCATCCGTGACCGTCGCCGCATCGCCGTCATCCACTGCGATCGTGAATGTAGTCGTTTCGGAAGCGCCGGGAACCACGCGGTTCTCGGCTGGGGTGAAGACGAGCGCCTGGACGGCGGTCGTGACCAGAGCCGGGGCGCCGGCGATCGCGTAAATTCCCGTGCCGGCGTCGTAGGAACCTGCGCCGAGATTCGACAACGCGCCCTTCGCCGCAGCGTCCAACGTGATCGTGACGCTCACAGTGGCATGATCGACGTCGGCGAGGACCACCGCCGAAAAAGGTGCGAGGGTTGTCTTGTCCGTAACAGACTGGCCAGCGCTCGCGCCCGTAATCGTCGGCGCGTCGTTCACGGCCGTGATGGTCACGGTCGTGGTTTGGGTGGCGCTGAGATTGTTTTCGGCCGCGCCATCGTCGACCTGCCAGGTGATCGTGCGCGTGGGGTTCGCGCCGAAGTTTGTCGGATTGTCGCCGGTCGAAACGAAAGTCACCCGGCCGAGAACGGCTCCGTAGTTCGCTTGGGAGTCGCTGCCAGCAAGCGTCAGCGTGCGCGATGAGGCATCCCACGTGGCGGTGATCGCTGTTCCGGTGGTGTCTGCCGCAAGCGTGTCGCCATCGGCGGTGAAACCGCCCGAGATCACAGCGGTCGCGCGCGCAAGATTCGCGTGGTCGGCATCGCTGAGGGTGTTTTGCTCTCCCGTGAGAATGGAGGTGGCCGCGGAGTTCTCCGTGTAGGAAGCGGTGGGGGACACGGTCAGGACCGGCGTGTCGTTCACCGCGGTGACACTCACGTCCTTGGTGGCAGCGACGCTGGAATCGGCCCCGTCGTTGACGACAAACGCGATCGTGCGAGTGGCTTCGTTGGGCGTTTGGGAAAGGTTGCGGTAGGTGACTGCGCGCAACGCGTTTTGCCATTGGGCCGTCGAGGCCGTCGCCCCGTCCGAGCTGAGAACAAACACGCCGGTGAGGTTGTCGTGGCTGCCGTCGATGTTGCCGTAGGCGGTGGCGTCGTCGTTCGTGAACGCGAGCCGATCCTCGCTGCTTTGGAGGTTGCTCGTGATCGACACGGTGGCGCTGGCGAGCGTCGCACTGTCGGCATCGGACACCGTGAGCTGCGGGTCGACCGCGACCGGTGTCGAAGTGACGTTGTTGCCTTCGATGAACGCCGTGATGCCGCTGCTGGTGGTTACAACGGCGGGGTCGTTGGCCGCTGCGACAGAGAGCGTCTTCGTCGCGGGGAGGCTGTCGATTTCACCGTCGTTCACCACGAAGGTCAGGGTGCGATTCGCGGTGTTCGGCGTGTCGGAGGTATTCGAATACGCGACCGAGCGGAGCGCGGCTTGGTAGTGGGCCACGCTCGACGTGCCGGTCAACGTCAGCACGCCGGTGCCGCTGTCGTAGGCGCCGGTGATGCCGTTCTGGTCCGAGAAGCCGAGCGCATCCTCGCTCGATTGGAAATTCCCGGTGATCGCAACGGTCGCGCCTTCCAGGGCGGTGTCGTCGATGTCGCCAACCGTGAGTCCCGGGTCGATCGCAACCGCTGCACCGTCTTCGGTGTAAGCCGTCGTGCCGCCGCTGGTCGTCACGATGGGAGCGTCATTCACAGCGGTGACCGTGAACGAAATCGTGCCATCGGCCGGGCCGGTGTTCGCTGCGTCGCGAACGCGGATCGTGATCGTGAAATTCTGATCGTTGTCCGCCGAAGGCGTCAGCGCTACTGCGGCCAGTGCCGCGTTCACGTCTGCTACGGAGCCGGTAACCGCCCACACTCCGGTGCCGGCGCTGAAGGTCGAAGTTGCCGAGCCGTAAGTGCCCGTGCTCAACGTGCCCGCCGCAGTGTCGCTCAACGTCAGCGTCGCCGTGATCGTATCGCCCGTGTCGGGGTCGGTGACTACGATGTCGTCGAGAGCAACCGCACTTCCCTCTTCGGTGGCGCTCTTGCTCTGCGTGAGATGGGTCGCCGTCGGCGCGTCGTTCACCGCCGTGACGGCGAACGAGATCGCGCCGTCGGCCGGACCGGTGTTGGCCGCGTCGCGAATCCGTGTCGTGATCGTGAAGTTCTGGTCGTTGTTCGCGGACGGCGTCAGCGCGACTGCGGCGAGTGCTGCGTTCACATCCGCGACCGATCCGGTGACCCTCCACACGCCGGTGCCCGCGTTGAACGTCGACGTCGCTGAACCGTAGGTGCCAGTGCTCAGCGAGCCTGCGGCTGGATCGCTCAATGTCAGCGTTGCCGTGATGGCATCGGCGGTATCGACATCGGCGACGACGATGTCGTCGAGCGCGACGGCGCTGCCGGCTTCGATCGCGGCCTTGCTTTGCGTCAGATTCGTGGCGGTCGGCGCGTCGTTCACTCCCGTCACGACGAACGAAATCGCGCCATCGGCCGGGCCGGTATTCGCCGCGTCGCGAATGCGGGTCCCGATCGTGAAGTTCAGATCGTTGTTCGCAGACGGCGTAAACGCGACCGCCGCGAGTGCGGCGTTCACATCCGCGACCGAACCCGTGACGGACCAAACGCCCGTGCCGGCATTGAAGGTCGACGTCGCCGATCCAAAGGTGCCGGTGCTCAGTGTGCCGCTGACAGAACTGCTCAACGTCAACGTCGCCGTGATCGCATCTCCCGTATCGGGATCCGTGACCACGATGTCATCCAGGGCCACCGCACCGCCGCCTTCGGTCGCCGTTTTGCTTTGCGTGAGATTCGTTGCGGTGGGCGCGTCGTTCACGGCCGTCACCGTGAACGCAATCGTGCCATCGGCCGGACCGGAGTTGGCGGCATCGCGAATCCGCGTGGCAATCGTGAAATTCTGATCGTTGTTCGCTGAAGGAGTCAGCGCCACGGCGGCGAGCGCGTCGTTTACGTCGCTCACGGAACCCGTGACCGTCCACACGCCCGTGCCCGCATTATAGGTCGACGTTGCCGAACCGTAAGTGCCGGTGCTGAGCGAACCCGCCGCCGGATTGCTCAACGTCAGCGTCGCCGTGATTGTGTCGCCCGTATCGGCGTCGGTGACGACGATGTCGTCCAACGCCACCGCACCGCCGCCTTCGGTCGCCGCTTTGCTTTGCGTCAGATTCGTCGCCGTGGGCGCGTCGTTCACCGCCATGACGGTGAACGAAATCGTGCCATCGGCCGGGCCCGTGTTGGCCGCATCCCGAACGCGGGTCGCGATCGTGAAGTTCTGATCGTTGTTCGCCGACGGTATGAATGCCACGGCGGCTAGTGCCGCGTTCACATCGGGCACAGAGCCGGTGACGGTCCACACACCTGTTCCCGCGTTGAACGTCGAGGTCGACGAACCGTAAGTGCCGGTGCTGAGCGAGCCCGCTGCCGGAGTGCTCAACGTCAACGTCGCGGTGATCGTGTCGCCCGAATCGACGTCGGTGACGGCGATGTCGTCCAACGCAACCGCGACGCCGCCCTCGATCGCGCTCTTGCTTTGCGTGAGACGGATGGCGGTCGGCGCATCGTTCTGCCCCGTGATCGTCAAGGAAACGGTCGCGGTGTTGGCCGAATTCGCGGCGCCGTCGTTGACGATGTAGGTGAAGCTGTCGCTGCCGTTGAAATCCGCGTTCGGCACATAGACCACGCGACGGGGACTGCCGGCGGCGTCGATGACCGTGACCGGCGAGCCCGGCGACGCAGTGGTGATCTGGACGATGCCATCGGCATGGTAGAGTTCGCCGTGAGCGGGAAGGCTCGTGATGAGCGCGAAAGTCGTGGCGTTATGCTCGAAATCGCTGCCGCCGAGGCGAAGCGTCGTGGCGCCGCTGTCTTCGGCGATCGTCACGCTGTATCCGATATTTCCCGACACACGTTCGGCGGCGCCGCCGACGTTTTGAACGGTGCCGTCGAGCCCGGCGACGATCGTGTAGTTTTCCACCGTGGGACCGGTGCCCTCGAAGTTCCAGTAGCCGACCAGGCCGGACTCGGCGCCGCTCAGCGGAGTGTGCATGAACTCGCGGATTTCGGCGAGGGTGCGCGCGGTGTTCCACAGTCGCACGTCATCCAAACTGCCGGCGAAGTATTCGCCGTAGTTTGGCTTGAAGCCCAGACCGAGCGCCTCGATCGAGTCGGAGCTTGACGGGTGGGTGAAGCTCGCACGTTCGCTCAGTTCACCGTCGATGTAGATCGCAACGGTCTTCGCGGTTGCGTCGTGAACCGCCGCAACATGATGCCACGCCGTGTCCGTGATCGTGGCCGTGGTGTTCACAGAGTTCATGCCGGCCGCAAACGAGAGGACGTCGTCGTTGAAGCGGAAGAACCACCCGGCTCCGCCGCTCGCCACCTGTTTGCCCGCGATCGTGAAGAAGCCGGTGCCGCTGCCGGCGCGTTTGATCCAAGCTTCAACCGTGAAGCTGCCGGCACCGAAGTTCAGCGCGGCATGGTGCGCGATCTGGACGCCTTCGCTGCGCGGGCGTTCGAGCAGGAGCGCACCGCCAAAGCCGGCGACAGGCGCACGGTCCCGCGCGACTTGGATGGAAGCGCTGGCGGTCTTCTCACCGCCGCTGCCTGTGTTGCCGTTGTCGGTGACGACGACGGAGATCGTCGCGTCAGCGATGGCGGCGTAGGTGATATTTCCGCCATCGAGGAAGGTGTTAAGATCATCGATTGCGCCCATGAGCGTCAGCATCGCCGTGTTGCCGCCGGTGGCGACGACGCCACCGCCAGACACGGCGGCGAAAGTCCCTTCGCCAGCGCTCAGCACGAGCCTGACGAGACTCGAGCCAGCATCGATATCGGTGACGCCAAGACCGGTGATCGTGACGGGCGCATTCGGCGCGCCCTTCAACGTCGTCGGTGCGGTCAGCGTGGGAGCGTCGTTGATCGCGTTGACCGTGAATGAAGCCGAGCCGGTCGCCGACTGAGGATCTGCCTCACCGTCGGTGAGGCCATTGTCTTGGACGGTGTAGTCAAAACTGGCTGTGCCGGCGAAATCTGCCGTGAGCGTGAAGATCACGTTCGTGTCTTCGATCGCAACGGTGCCGCCCACGGCATTCGAAACACCGGTAATCGTCAGCTCCTGATCGGCTTCATTTGCGGGGCCACTGGTGTCGTTGGCGATGAGCGCAAAGATTGGAATCGTGCGAGCAGCCGAGTCTTCATCGACCGCGGCGAGCGAGTCTGCGCTCGGCACCGGAGCGTCGTTGACGGCGGTGACCGTAACCGAGGCGGTCGTCGCGCTTCCGAGGCCCGTGCCGTTGGCGTCCGTGGCCCCGGCAACGTCGAAGGAGAAGATGTCGCCTGCGGCCGTGTTCTTATTTTCGTCAGGCGTGAACACCAGGCCTGCGCTGCCTTGTGCGAACGTGATCATGTCGCCGTTGGCGATCGGGGTCGTGCCGTTGCGTTGAAAGAGCTGGCCGTTCGAGATGTTGGTGATCTTGAAATGGGTGATCTCGGCGCCATCCGACGCGTGGCGCGAAACGACCAGACCGGACGAAGACGGCGTATCTTCGGCGGTCGTGGCGGACGTGATCGACACTTCATCAGCGACCGGCGCGATCGAAATGTTCACCGCCGCAGAGCTGACCGCCGACAGCGCGGCAACCGAGTTGTCCGTCGCGTTCCAGCTGAACGAGTCCGAGCCGTGGTAGTCCGAAGCGGGCGTGTAAACGAGAGCGCCCAGATTGGCGGCGCCGATTACCTGGGAGAGAGAAACGGTTCCGCCGCCCAGCGTGAGCGTTCCATGCTGCGGCAATGACACGATCGTCACGCTCGCCAGCGAATCGCCGTTAGGATCGCTGAAACGGCTCGTGAAGTCGGCGGCGGCGAAAACGATCGCGTTCTCTTCCGCACCGCTCTTCGCGATCGCGGTGACGACGGGCGGCTGGTTGACCTCGGTGGCAACCGTGTTGCTGGTCGCGGTGGAAAAATTCGATCCGGAGACACTCGCTTGGTTCGAAACATTGGCCCGAGCCGTAATCGTTACCTGGAACGTGACCGCCACCGACTTCCCGGCCGGCAGCGTGCCGATGCTGATGGGGGCAGAGAGAAAATGAGTGACGCCGTGGGAAGGCACGGCGCCTTCCGCCTGGCCGGCGACGGGAAGACGGCGCTCACCTTTCGTAAGGTAGCCATACATCAGATTGTCGCGGTCGGTCGCGAGGTAGGTGTCTTCGAGCCCGAGCGCGTGACCCATCTCGTGCAGGATGGCAGTCAGCAAATCGATGCGGCCTGCTGGGGCGGCGTGAGCATCGGTGTAGCGGCGGGTCGCGGACGTCGCGTGCGCAAAGTTCGTGTCGCCCCATCCGTCCTGATCAACAAACCATCCGTTGCCGCCGGCGTCGTCGTCGACGCGAATCAGCGAGCCTGCAGCCTCGCCAAGGCGATAGTCGGACAACGAAGCGACTTCAAAACGCAGCCCGCGAAGGAGCGACCGCTGCTCGACCGACAAGGAGGTTTGTTCCCAACGCGCGAGCGCGATCGCCACGATGGCATCGAGGGAAGCTTGCGAGAGCACGCCGGCTTCGGCGTTCACTGCAGGGACGACCACGGGCGGAACCGCGGGCGACGCACCCGCGTCGTGCACCACGCTGTTGAAAGGGGGAATGTCGATGGAAACTTCCGCCATCGGAGTGCTGGGGCGCTCGACTCCGCCGGTGCCGAGTAGAAGCGGCGGCGTGTTGATCGGGCCGGAGATGAGGCTCACGCCCGCGGTGGCGGAGGCACTGCCGGTGTTGGTGCCCGTCAATTGATTCGTAGCGCTGCCCGCACCGCTCGTGTTCACGAGTTGGTGATTCGAGGTCGATCCGGCCGCCTCGCTTTCGGCGGCGATGAGGAAAGTGGACAGGACGTCGAACGCCGTGCCCGATGGCACCGTATTGCCGCGGATATCCGAGCGCACGGTGTAGTGCGTCGGGGACGACAACGCGGTCTCGTGCGATTGCACGAGGATCGCCGCCAGCGGCGAATCGGATGTGCCGGGAAAGAACCCGGTGTTCACGTGGTCGACGTTGTTGTTGGTGACGGTGACATCGAGCTGCCCGTTGCCGTTGCGCCCGATGACCTCGATCCCGCGGCCGACCGGACATTGCCGAATCGTGTTGTTGTTGATCACCACGCGCCCCTGTCCGCCGTCGTTGAAGTTCACGCGCAATCCGTTCCCGAGCGAAGAACCCGAACCGGCAAGTTCGGCGGAGCCGATCGTGTTGCCGTCGAAACGCAGATTGAGCGTGCCGGTGCTCGGCGTGCCTTGGAAAACATTCACCGCGTGGCTCGTCCCGCCGATCCCCGACGTCGCATTCCGCGCGGAATTGACGATGGTGTTGGAGGTAACGGTGTAGGTCATGCTCGCGCCCGCGAGGCCCACGAGGTCGAGCGCCGTGCTGTTATTCGAAAATGTGTTGCCCGAGATCGTGGCGGCGAGGCTTCCGGTCGCGCTGGCGGCCGGAGCGATCTGCAACCCGTCGGCGTAGTTGCCGGTCAGCGTGTTGTTCGCAAAGCCGAGAGCCGTGACCGTCGCGGAATTGCGAATCTCGAAAGTCACGCCGTTGTTGCCGGCCGAGGTCGCGTAGTTCGTGCCGCCCGCGCCGGAAAAGGAAAACGTGCAGTGGTCGATCGCCCAACTGGACGTGCCGCTGGCGATGCCCACGGCGAGATTGTCGTGCGGCGAACGCGTGACGTTGGTGTGGGCGATGGTGATGGTCCCATTGACCGCCGTGCCGGTGATGAAATCGCCGATCTGGATGCCCTGATCCGTGACCGCGCCGGCGGTGTCGCTGATCGTGCACCGCGTGATCGCGAGTCCGTTGATATTGGTCACGTTGATCCCGTCCGCGCCGCTGTTCGTGACATTCATCTGGTTCAGCGTCACGCCGCGCGCATGGGCGATGACGATGCCCGTGCCTGTCGTGTTCTGGATGACGCCGCCCGAGCCGTTATTGGCGGGGCTGCCGTCGCCGAGGATCGTGAGGCCGGCGTTCGCCCCTGTATTCGTAAACACAATACCATTGGTCGCGCCATTGGCGGAGATGCTCTTGAACACGAGGCCGCCGGCGCCAACGGTCGCGTTCGTGACGTTCAAAGCCACGCCCGTCGTCGTGTTGAGCACGTTGTTGGCGTTATTGGCCGAGAACGTCCCGCTCGACGCCGTGAAGGCTGCGCCAGTGCTGGTGTGCAGCGTGAGCGGTCCCGTGAGATTCACGACCGCAGCCGCGTGACCGGGATTGATGGTGAGGCCGCTGCCCGCGCGCGGGGTGCCGCTCGAGCCGGCGGTGATCGCGCCCGACAGCGTGAGGGTGCCGGCGGTCTTGTTGTTGAGCACCTCGAGAACCGGCGCACTGGCGCCCGTCGAGGTGATCGTGCCGGAATACGTGAAGGAGCCGGTGCCGCCACTCACATGGAAGCGCGTGCCGCTCGAGCCGCTGAGGGCACCGCTGCCGAGCGCGAAGGTGCCGCTGGTGGCGATGCTCGTCAGCGAAACATTGCGGCCAGCGGTGCTCGTCGAGGTGATGGAAGTGAAGCCGGTGCCAGCGAGCGTGCCGGTATCGAGACTAAGCGCCCCGCCACTGGGGTTGTTGATCGCAACATCGGCGATGGTGACGGTGCCGAAGTTGGTCCCGGCCAGGGCCGTATTCGCCGCTCCAAGAATGACGCCGCGGATCGAGTTCGCCGCGCTCGATCCGCCATTGCTCAACGTGACGGCCACGCCGCCGGTGTTTGTCAGCACGGGAGCGCTGGCGGCGGGGACCAGGACGACCGTCCCGCTCGTGCCGTTGGTGTCGAGCACCGCGGTGAGCGCAACGGCCTGCCCCATCAACTGCTGTCCACTATCGAGCGAGAAAGCGCCGTTCACCGCATTCGCGTGATAGAGAACATAAATGATGTCGGTCGCGAGAGTCGCGCTGGCGGAAGCAGTGGCGGGATCGCCCAAAGGCGCATGGCTGCGGCCATCGCCGCTGCCGCCGCTTTGCACATACCACACGCGTCCGGTGATGGAGAAATCGATATAGCCGGCCGACACACTGTCCTGGCCGTCGGCATCGACGACGGTGTATTTGAAGCGTTCCGTGCCTGACGAGACGCCAACGGCGGGGCGATAAGTGAAGCTGCCGTCCGCATTGACGGTGAGCGAACCCGTGGTCGAACCGCTGACCCGCTCCACGCTGCCCGCCTTCACGGTGAGACGGCCGTTCGCGAACGCCGTGGCGTCGTCCGGATCCACGTCATTGGCCAGCAGCCCGGACTCCGCGGCAACCGCACGCTCAGTGTTCCCGACCACGCCATACGTGTCGTCGAACGCGATCGGCGTCACCTTCACGCTGCCGCCAACGAGCGACGTGTTGGCCGGCGTGCTATCCGTGAGGCTCACACCGGTGGCGGCATCGGCTCCGTTGTTCGCGACCGTGATCGTGTAAGTGATGGAGTCGCCCTGCGACTTCCGCGTGCCGGGCGCATCGGTCGTCTTGGTCACGACAATGTCCGGTGCGGCAACGGCGGCCGCGGCGAACGTGGCGGCGAGGAAAACGGACGACGCCCAGCGAACACGCCGGGACAAACCGGCGCCGAAGCGGGCGCGCAGGGGGAGTTGGACCGAGGACATTGAAGCGGGGGAGAAAAGGACGTGGCCAAGCGGCGCACCACCCACTGGCTCGGGCGGTGCGCAATCTTGAAACTGGAATGGACAGTGAGTGGCGGTCGTGCTTTTTCGGATACAATGGGCGGCACGTCCGACGCCCGGTGGCGCGAGTCGAAAGAGCAAGCGCGTCGCAATCGCAAGCAGCTTCGACCTAAGATGCGTATTTGCATTTTGGATGCACGGGCGGACGCGATATTTGGCCTCCACTCCAGAATCGCATTGACGGGTGTTGGCGGGCGCAGCTGATTCCGCGCCGCGGGTTCATTTTCAGCGGCCCGTTTCCTCATGATGTCTGCGTCCAGTCTTTTCTCGTTCGACGAGGTCAAGCCGCTCGTGAGCGAGTCCTTCGTCATCCGCGACCATGCAGGCGGCGAAGTCGTCGCAGTGCTGGGCGAAGCCACCAGCCTGGGCTTCAACCGGCCGGCGGCGCAGGGTGGACGCGAGTCGTTCTCGCTGGTGTTTCACGTGCCGGCCAAAGTTCGCGTGCCCCAGGGAACCTACGACTTCACTCACCCCAAGCTCGGCTCGCACGCCTTGTTTCTCGTTCCGATCGGACCCGATGCGGCGGGGATGCGACTGCAGACGGTCTTCAATTTCAGCTAGCTACTTCTTCGCGCCATGGCCGAACCCTTTCTCTCCGAATTCCGGATCATGTCCTTCAACTTTGCGCCGAAAGGTTGGGCGCTCTGCGATGGACAGTTATTGTCCATCAGCCAGAACCAGGCGCTATTTTCTCTCCTCGGCACGACCTTCGGCGGCGATGGCCGCGTCAACTTCGGGCTGCCCGATTTGCGCGGGCGCACGCCCATCCACGTTGGCAGCGGACACACGCTGGGTGAGCGCGGCGGCGAGCAGGCGCACACCATTTCGATTGCGGAACTGCCCACGCACACGCACGCGCTGAACGGCTCGACCGCGAATGGCACGCAAGCGGTGCCCACGGCCAATCTGCTCGCGACGGCACCCAACCAGCTTTACCACGCAGCGGACAACTTCACGTCCGCCTATTCAGGAAGCGTGGCCAACGTCGGCGGCAGCCAGGCGCATCTCAACATGCAGCCGTTCCTGACCCTGAGCTTCTGCATCGCGCTCGCCGGGATTTTCCCGTCCCCCACCTAAACGCCTTCATCATGGCCCAGCCTTACATCGGAGAGATTCGCATGTTTGCGGGGAATTTCGCCCCCGCCGGATGGATGTTCTGCGAAGGGCAGCTTCTTCCCATCTCGGAGAACGAAACATTGTTTCAACTGATCCGCACGACCTACGGCGGCGACGGCGAGAGCACGTTTGCGCTGCCGGATCTCCGCGGCCGCATCCCGATTCACCAGGGCAACGGATTCATTCTCGCTGAAACCGGAGGCGCCGAGGAGATCACGCTGTCGGTGCAGCAAATCCCCGCGCACACTCATCCCCTGCTCGCCTCCTCTTCTGTTGCGAACGACAGCGGTCCCACGAACAACGTCATCGCCCAGACGACGTCGTTCGATGCGTATCAAACCGCGCCGGCTGACTCGGCGCTGGCCGCCGCCGCGATCGGGCCCGCGGGAGGCAGCCAGCCGCACACGAACTTTCAGCCGTATCTTTGCGTGAATTTCATCATCTCGCTCTACGGCCTCTTTCCTTCGCCTACCTGAACGCAACCGACCATGGCCGATCCCTTTGTCGCCGAGATCCGTATTTTTCCCTTCAACTTCGCACCCAAAGGCTGGGCGTGGTGCGACGGGCAGCTCCTGCCGCTGTCGCAAAACACCGCGCTCTTCTCGCTCCTGGGCACCACCTACGGCGGCAACGGCAAGAGCAACTTCGCGCTGCCCGATCTCCAAGGTCGCACGCCGATGCATCCGGGCAAAGGGCCCGGCTTGAGCTTGCACGATCTTGGCGAGGCCGGCGGTTCGTCCACGGTTACCCTGCTCGAGGCGGAGATCCCGGCGCACAATCACACGCTCCGAGGACACGTCGCGCCCGGAGACACCAGCACGGCGACCTCCGCTTCCCTGGCCCGCGGAGTCGGCGCGCAACTGTATGTGCCTGCTGCCGGCGCCCCGTTGACCTCGATGGCCGCCGAAGCGCTGGGCCCCGCAGGCGGAGATCAACCGCACAACAACATGCAGCCGTATCTCACGTTCTATTTCTGCATCGCGCTGCAGGGAGTGTTCCCGCCCCGCGGCTGAGTTCCGCACGGCGCTTCTTCGTTTCCGCATGTTTCCTCGGGAGCCGATCGCTCTGGGCGTTCGTCGCGTCACGTTCCGGCCTGCGGTGACGGCGGATGCCGCGTTCCTGCGCGAGCTCTACGGCAGCACGCGCGAAGCCGAACTCGCGCCGGTGCCTTGGAGTGTCGAACAGAAAAACGCGTTCATCGCGCACCAGTTCGCGGCGCAAACGGACGCCTACACGAAGAATTATCCCGGCGCGGAATTCCTCGTCATCGCGGTGGACGATCGCGACGCCGGTCGTCTTTACCTGCACGAGCGCGCCGACGAGATCCGCATCATGGACGTGGCGCTCATGCCGGCTTTTCGAAACCTCGGCATCGGGTCCGCCGTGCTGCGCCGCGTGCTCGCTCAAGGCGCGACGTCGCAACGCCGCGTCAGCATCCATGTCGAAGTCTTCAATCCCGCGATGCGTCTCTACGAACGGCTCGGACTTCGCGAAGTGTCGCGCACCGAAGTTTACGTCTTGATGGAGTGGCGGCCTGCCGCCGCGTCGCCGACTACACCAATCGGTTGATCACTGCCGAGTAGCCGATCGTTCCATTGGCCACCGGACTTGCGACGACGAACAATTCGACCTCACCGAGTTGGGGATTCGACAAACGATACACTCCCTCGGGAAGCGCGACCGCCGCGTCGCCGGTAAACCGCAGCGAAAAATTCTCGACCTGCGGACCGCGTTCGTAGCGCGCCACTTCAGAAAGCCTCCAGCTCTGCCGGGCCGAAATCCCGGCGCCTTCAACACGAAAACTCGCACCCTCTAACGCGGCAAAGTTGGCGTGCGCCAACGCATCACGCGCGGCAGTGCCGGAAGCATTTGCTAAAGACGCGACGAAGCCGGCGGAGGCTTTCGAAGCGACAAACGCCGCACCGGACAATAGCGCGAGCTGGCGGACAAAATTACGACGGCTGGACATCGTGCCGCAGGGGTTTGTCGGTGAGGCCCTGTAACGTAAAGACAAATACAGCCCATCGACTGGTTTGCGGCGGAACCGATTCAGACAAGACACCCCGTTGCGTGAAAATAAAAAGGGCGGGTCGAAAAGACCCGCCCCACTTCACTGCAATTTCAAAGCGTCGCTTATTCCACTTCGTAGATTTCGACGAGCGCGACGCCGGTCGTGTTATTCGCGCCCGAGACGTGCACGGTGTAGAGACCGGGCGCGAGGGTCATGACGATCGCCGCGTCCTTGCTGCCGCGGGCGAGATGAAACGCACCGGTCGCCGTTTCGGCGGCGGTGACGGCCGTGGCCGCGGATGCGTCGGCGCTCCAGTTGTCGTTCGTCGCGATCTGCTCGGAGCCTTTGAACACCTTCAGCACGGGATCGGCGAGCGGGCTGGCGACACCTTGCGCCGCGAGTCCAGGACCGACGCCGCGAATCAGAACTTTTTTCGGCGAGTTGCCGGTGATCACGAGACCGCCGATCAACACGTTTTCACCGGTGCCGACTTCGCCGCGCGTCGAGATGTCGATCAGGCGTTGATACTCGGCCTGGGGATTTTCCGACGCGTCGTAGATGTCGGCCAGCGCCACACCTTCACCGCCGCCGACGTGCACCGTGTAAGCGCCGGGCTCGAGGGTCGCGACGATCATCGCGTCCTTGCTGCCATTGCTGAGCGCAGACGCTCCGACCCGCTGCGCGACGGCGGCAACCGCTGAGGCATTCGGGTTGGAACCCCAGTCGTCGTTTTCCGCCACGATCGTGGAGCCCTTGAACACGCGGAGATTCGGATCGGCGAGCGCGCCAGAGATCCCGAGCGTCGCGAGCGACGGACCGACCGCGCGGATCAGGACTTGTTTCGGCTCGTTTCCGCCCACCACGACACCGCTGATGAGGATCTTCTCTCCCGAGCCCACGCGTCCGCGCGAGGAGAGTCCGAACAGGCGATCGGTGCGCGAGGTGCGGGTTTCCAAACCGGCGAAGCCGATCGGCGGTTGATTCGGCACGAGAATCGTGCCCGTCACCGTGGTCGTGGGCGCGTCGACGGCGCCTTGCAACGTCACCGTCTCGCCGCTGGCCGTCGCCGCCTGGAGTTGGAATGTGCCATTGGGTTGAAGGGTCGCGGTGCCGCCAACGGTGAGCGTCGGGGTAACCGCGAGCACGAGCACGTTGTTGTTCGCACCGACGACGGTGTAGGTCGTTCCCTGCGCGGTCTCCAGCGCGGTGGAGCGATAGAATCCGGACGAGGCGGCAGACGGGCCGCTGCGCTCGACCTGCGTCGAAAAGCTGACGCCGGTCCCTTCGATGACGCCCGACAGCGTATCGCCGGTCAGCCGGCCGGAGAGGGTGCGGGTGCCGGGCGAGGAACCTCCCTGCTGCACCGACGCGGAGAAGCTGTTGTCATCGGCGAGCGTGAAGCTCGTGAAAGCGTTGATCTGGAGCGTCGGCGCAACGATCAGGAGCGATCCCGCCTTGCTCTGCGAAGGGAGCACCGCTGCGACATCGCCGACTTGACCGGCGTCGTTGGAAAGCGCGTAGGAACGCACGTTGCCGGACTGAACCGGCGCCTTGACCGGAGCGGAGTTCGGCTGGAACAACCCGCCGAAGAAGATGCGATCGTTTTCCGCAATGACTTCGAAGGACTGCAGGACGTCGTCGGCAGGCGAATAGTTGTCGTTTCCGGCCTGCGCAGCGCGGATCGTCACGGTGCCGGGCGCGCCGGTCAGCGTGATCGTCTTGCCCGAGATGAGTGCTGGACTTCCGGATACAACCGTGAGCGTGACCGGGAGGCCCGAGCTGGCGGAAGCGGTGACTTCAAACGGACCGTCGGTCGCGATCTTGTTCGCCAGAGCGGGGAACGCGATCGTCTGCGACAATTTCGCGGAGTTGATGGTGCGCTCCGCGAAACCGGTTTTGTAGTTCGTGCTGCCCGCCGCCGTCGCGCGGACGACGATGGCGCCCGCGCCGTTGATCGTGAGCGTGGACCCGTTCAGCGATGCATTGCCGCTGACGACCGTGAAGGTCACGGGCAGATTGGCGCTCGAGCTGGCGGCGAGCGTGATCGATTGACCCGGGCGAACGGCGCCCGGATCGGCAAACGAAACGCTCTGGTCCGCCGGCGCGATCGTCAGCGTGCCGCTGGCCGAAGCGACGTGCGTGGCCGCGTCGATCGTCGCCGCAACGGCGTAGCTGCCGGCGTCGGTCGGAGCGGTTTTCTTGCCGTCGTAAGTGATGATCACGGGAAGACCCGCGGGGCTCGTTTGCGCCGACGCCGATTTCGGCGAGCCATTGTAGGTGTGAGTGAGATTGCTCAGCGCGATCGACGCGGTCGCGGCATTGACGGTGAGCGTGACGACTTTGGAGCCGGTGCCGGTGGCATTCGTCGCCTTGAGCGTCAAAGAATGCACGCCCATCTGTGTCGGCGCGCCCGAGATCACGCCGGTCTGGGCATTGAGGCTCAAACCGGAAGGAAGGCCGGACACGGAGAACGCGGTCACGTCGAGCAGACTGTCCGTCGTGATGGAGAAGTTGACCGTGCTGCCGTAGGACGCCGTCAGCGTAGCGGCGTTCGTGACGACTGGCGCCGGAGCGGTGATCGAAACGGTCATCGTCGCCGTGGCCGAGCGCACGCCGGTGCCCGCCAGGTCGGCGTCGGTTACGGAAAACGTGATCGTGCGCGCGGCGTCGCTGCCGCTCGTGGTCGCGAACGTGACGGCGCGCAAAGCGGCGCGGTATTGTTCAATCGTCGCGGTGCCGGTCAGCGCGAGTGTCGCCGACGTGGAATCATAACTCGCGACGATCGCACCCATCGTTCCGCTATTGGTGACGAGACCCAGCACGTCGCCCGTCTGCTGATGGGCCGAGATCTTCACCGTGGCTCCGGTGAGTTGCGTGTCGTCGGGATCGGCGATCTTCAGGTTGCCGGCGATCGCCGCCGGCGGCTGCTGGGGAGTCGCAACGAACTCGGCGAGGGGAGCGATCTGGGGCGGGCTGTTCACCGGCGCAATTCCGACCGACTGCGTGGTGGTGCCGGACACACCGGCGCCGTCCGTGGCGGTGATCGTGATGTTGCGTGTCGCCGCAGGATTGAGCGACGTGTTCTTATAGGTGACCAGACGCCCGAGCGCTTGCACCACAGCGCTATCGACGAACGTGCCGGTGTCGATCTGGACATTGTCGATCAACAAACTCGCTCCCAACGCGCGGCCGAAAGAGTAGTCAAACGAACCGGAGATGAACACGAACTTGTAGTTGCCCGTCTCGTTCGCGTTTGCCGTCACTTTCGTCCAAGCCTGCGTTGCAGACCCGCTGCTGCCGGTCGCATTGATCAGGATCTGCGTGTTGCCATTGTCGACGTTCAGCAGATAGCCGAAGACATCGTAGGCATCGCTCGCCGCCGCAGCGCTCCACCAGAAGGAAATCGCATTGCCGGCGTTGAGGTGAAACGACGTCGCGCTCACGGCCGCCGGGCCGCGCAAGATGCCGCCACCGTCGACGCGACCCGTGAGAGCGAGCGAAAGCGATTTGGTGCCATTCACGCCACCGCTAGCGACATTGCTGCTGATGGTCGTCGTGAAGGCCGAGGACGCGGCCGCGGTGGCGTCTCCGGGCGAGGTTCGATCGCCGTTGGACGGCGTCGGCGTCGGATCGAGCGGCACCGGAAAGCCCGCAATCTCATGGCCCGCGCCCAGGATCACGCGGCTGTTGGAAATCTCCCAGCCGGTCGTCGTGCCATCCTCGAAACTCGCGTTGTCGAACGCGCTCGCGACGAGATTGATCTTCAGCGCCTTGCCGGAGGCTCCGTTGGCCACGCCATCGACACTGCCAATCGCATCGGCCTGCGCACCTTTGCCGAGATAAACCGTGGTGCCGACAATCGAGACGACGCCAGCGGTCACGTCCGGCGTCGCGACGGTGACCAGACCGAGGGTTTCCGTCGTTTCAGCCGACGACAGCGCGAACTCCAGCGCGCCGTTAACGAAGTTCCCGCCGCCCGACACGCTCAATGCAGGCGCGGCTAGAACGATGGCGTCGTTTTCCGTGTAGTTCGTGATCGGGCCTGCCGAAACCTCCACCGGTCCCGGCGCCGCGTCGGCGGCGAGCACGCCGGCAAAGAGCGAAAGCACAACCCGCGAAACAGCACGAGTATTCAAAAATTGAATGCACTCGCGAAATCGAGATGCATGGGACGTTGGGCGCTGAGGCATAATCAGGATGAGTTCGAGGACGAATCGCGGAAGAACCCCACCAAAGCGGCGACGCCTCCCATTCTTGCGCATTCGAAAGGAAATTGCGCGCAGCCCACAATGCGGACGCCTACTCCACTTTCGGCGTAGATCTACGCCCTCGGCGGGCGTATTTCTACTCCCCAGTCCTGCATCCCGGCTTGCACCAGCAAGGTGGCTTAGCACGTTGCGCCGCCTCGTGAGTTTTACCGAGCCCCAGATTCCCGAACCATCCCCAACTTCCGATCGCGTGGTCGTGATCGAGGACGATGCGTTGCTCTCGGATCTGCTCGCGCACGCGCTGCGCACACGGCTGCAGTTGGCGAACGTCCAAGTTTACTCTCGCGGTCGCAGCGGCCTCGAACATTGCCTGCGAAACCCGCCCGACCTGCTCATGGTCGATCTTCGTCTGCCCGACATGAACGGGCGCGAAATTGTCCAGACCTTGCGCGCTCGCTGGCCCGCGCTGCGCGTCGTCGTCCTGACCGGAGAGACCAATCCCGCGCTGCCGGCCGAGTTGCTCACGCTAGGTGTCAGCGGATTCGTCCATAAGACGTCGCCGCTCGCCGAAATCGAGATGGCTGTCCAGCGGGTGCTCGCCGGTGGCTTCTACTTCTCGGCGGCCTTCACCCCGGTGCCAGTCCGTTCAACGCCCGACGAAAACACCGCGCGCAATCCCCTCACCGAACGCGAACGCGAGATCGCGCGACTCGTCGCCAGCGGCCTGATCTCGAAGGAAATCGCCGCGCGCCTTCATCTCAGTCCGCGCACGGTCGAGAAAGCGCGCGCGCAGATTCTCGGGAAACTCGGCCTGCGCGATCTGCCCAGCCTTGTGCGCTGGTGCATGCAGCAAGGCTTGGTTTGAGAGAGGGCGAAGCGTCCTGCCGTGTCGGGATCCTCGCCGAGCCGAGGCTCGCCGGGACGCTTCGCCCTCCTTCGAGTCGTGCCGCCCGCGCGCCTCAGCGCACCACGCGCGCGCCGCCGCCCTGGATCTGCTTCTCGACCTCCTTGCGCGTCACCATCGACGTGTCGCCGGGCGTCGTGGACGCGAGCGCGCCGTGCGCGGCCCCGTATTCGACCGCCTTCTGCGGATCGTTGAACTCCATGAAGCCGAATTGGACGCCGCTCGCGAACGAGTCGCCGCCGCCGACCCGGTCGAGGATCTCGAGCTCCGGATATTTGCGGCTCTCGAAGAACTTGCCGTCGTGCCAGAGGATCGCGCTCCAGTCGTTCCTCGTCGCCGTGATCACGCGGCGCAGTGTCGTCGCCGCGACCTTGAAATTCGGATACGTCTTCACCGCCGTCTCGATCATCTCCTTGAACGCATCGATTTCGATTTTGGAGATGTTGTGATCCGTCCCCTTCACCTCGAAGCCAAGCGAGGCCGTGAAATCCTCCTCGTTGCCGATCATCACATCGACATACTTGGCGATCTCGCGATTCACCTCCTGCGCCTTCTTCAAGCCGCCGATCGTTTTCCAGAGCGAGGGCCGGTAGTTGAGATCGTAGGACACGATCGTGCCGTGTTTGTTGGCCGCCTTCACCGCCTCGACGGTCAGCGCCGCGGCCGACTCGGAGAGCGCCGCGAAAATCCCACCGGTGTGAAACCAGCGCACGCCGAGCTTCCCGAAAATGTGATCCCAGTCGAAATCGCCGGGCTTGAGCTGCGAGGCCGCGGTGTTGCCACGATCGGGATTGCCCACGGCGCCACGAATGCCGAAGCCGCGCTCGGTGAAGTTCAATCCGTTGCGCACCGAACGTCCGATGCCGTCGTCCTCGCGCCACTTGATGAAGTCCGTCGCGACGCCGCCCTGCATGATGAAATCTTCCACGAGGTGGCCGACTTCGTTGTCGACGAAGGCGGTGCAGACCGCGGTCTTGTAGCCGAAGCATTTCCGGAGGCCGCGCGACGTGTTGTATTCGCCGCCGCCTTCCCAGACTTTGAACTCGCGGGCCGTGCGGATGCGGCCCTCGCCGGGATCGAGGCGAAGCATCACTTCGCCGAGTGAAATCTGGTCAAATGCGCAGGAGTTCGCAGGTTTGATTTGGAGGCTCATGGGGAAAGTTTTGTTTGTCCGCGAATCACGCGAAACTTCGCGAAATCCAATTCATATTTCGTGTCGTTCGCGTGTTTCGCGGGAGGTTCTGTTTTATTCGGCGACCTTGAGATCGGTGAGAAGCCACGCCCGCTTGCCGATTTCGCCGGCGATCTCGCTGAAGGCATTGATCTCCGCTTCGGAGAACAACAGCCCGCCGTTCTTCGCACAACGCGCCGCGGCCTGCGCTTCGAGTTGGCCAGGCAGCATGCAGTTCTCGTTTCCGTGCCCAAGAATGTCGTCGATCACGGCTTTCACGTTTTCCGATTGCGTGCGTCCTTTCGCAAACGCGCCGCCGCTCATCGCGTCGGGATGCCACACTTGGAAGAAAAACGCGCACGTGCCTTTCTCGCCTTCGGGCACCTGGCTCCAACGATTGCGAATCGTCGGCAGCGAACCGCCGATGAACGCGCCGATGATTTCGTTCATGAGCGCGAGGCCGTAGCCTTTGTGCGCCCCGAACGGCACGAGGTATTTCGCCTTCGTCGGATCCGTCGTCGGCGCGCCATTTTCGTCGACGGCTGCGCCGGGCGGGAGCTGTTTTCCTTCGCGCGCGAGTTGTTGCACGCGGCCCATCGCAACCACGCTCGTCGCCCAATCGATCACGATCGGATAACCGATCGCGCTCTGCGTGGGAAAACCCCACGAATGTGGATTCGTTCCAAGCGTCGGATACTTGCCGCCAAACGGCACCACTTCCGCGAGCGCCGCCGTGCAATTCGTGTAAGCAATGTAGCCGCGCTTCGCCGCGTCCATCACGTAGCCGCCGCCCCAGAGATAGTGAAAGGCGTTGTCCACGGAAACCATGCCGACGCCGTATTTGTCGGCCAACTTGATCGCCGCCTCGATCGCCGCATAACCCGTCGCCTGGCCGAGCTTGCGATTGGCGTTCCACACCTGCGAAGCGCGATAGCCCGTCTTCACTTTCTCGATCTTCGCCTTGGGCACGCAGCCGCCGGCCGCCGAGCCAAAGAGATGATCGAGGTGCAGCGCCTTCAGCGCATTATGCGTGCGAATGCCGTGACGCGTGGCTTCGGCACAAAAACGCGCGCCCGCCTCGGCCTCCTGCTTGCTGTAACCACGATGCCGATACGCGGCCGCGACGAGTTCGTTGTGCTGTTCTTCCGGGACGACGTAGAAAATTTCAGACATGGGAAAAATCGTTAATGGTGGAGCCCGACGTCCCCGTCGGGCTGTTTGATTGCGTTTCAAAGCCCGACGAGACGTCGGGCTCCACCTCAGACCACTTTCTTCACCGGCACCTCCGGATTCACCTGCGCGAGCGGCTTCTCGCCATGCATCGCCGCGATGAGGTTCTTGACCGAAGCCAACGCCTGCCGCTGCACGCTCTCATGCGTGCGCGAGCCGATGTGCGGCGTGCACACGACATTCGGCAACTTCAACAGCGGATGATCCGCCGCCGGCGGCTCCTGATCGAGCACGTCCGTGCCGTAGCCGCCGACTTGCCCGCTCTTCAGCGCTTCCACCATGTCGCTCGTGTGCACGATCTCGCCGCGCGCACAGTTCAGGATCAGCACGCCTTTTTTCATCTTCGCGATTGTCTTCGCGTTGATCATGTCGCGCGTTTCCGGCGTCAGGTTCGTGTGCAACGACAGATAATCCGACGCCGCGAAAATCTCGTCGAGCGTCGCCGCGCGTTTCACCCCGTGCTCGGCCGCGAATTTTTCGTCCCAGTAAACATCATAGCCGATCGCGTGCATCCCAAACGCCCGCGCGCGGATCGCGACTTCCTTGCCAATGCGGCCCAAGCCCACGATGCCGATCGTCTTCTCCAACAGCTCGTGCCCGGTCTTGCGCTTCCACCCGCCCGAACGCGTCGAGTCGGTGTGAAACAGGAAATTCTTCTCCAGCGCGAGGAGCAGCAGGAACGTGTGCTCGGCCACCGTCGTGTGATTCACGCCCGGCGTGAAGAGGAGCGGGATGCCAAACTCCGTGCAGGTCTTCACGTCGATCTTGTCCACGCCGATGCCGTATTTCGAAAGCACCTTCAGGCGCGGCCGCGCTTTCTCGAGCACGGCGCGCGTGATCATGTCATCGCCGCAGATGTAGCCATCGATGTCGCCAACCAGCGCGAGCGTGTCGGCTTCGTTGAGCGGACCGCGAGCGCGGATGATTTCCCATCCGGTGCTCGCGAGCAGATCGTGATGCGCGCCAGGCGTGTCCTGGAACGAAGTGGTGGTGAGAAGGATTCGAGTCATTGGGATCTAAGACGAACCAACCGTCGCTTGTGGCGGAAGAAAGTCAGCAAACACCGTTAAGAGGTTTCCCGAAACGCACCAAGGGCAATCTGGCCGCGTCAACGATGCGACCGAAAATCGGCCTGTCCCCGCGCACCGCGACGCATATGCAGCCAGTCACCTCGTTAAATCCCCCGCTACCCGGCTTGCGGAAGCACTCATCCGCAACAATTAATCGGCTGTCGCTTTCCCTTTCCCGCCGACCCCTTTTCGTTCCGACATGAAGCTCCATTATTCACCCTCCCCGTCCGAGACGAACACCTTGAGCACCGAAGCGCTGCGCGACGCTTTTCTCATCGGCGATCTCTTCCGCGCGGGCGAAGTCACCGCGCACTACACCGATCTCGATCGCATGATCATCGGCGGCATCGTTCCAACCCACGCCCCGCTCGAATTACCCAACGCCAAAGAAACCGGCACGAGCTTCTTCCTCGAGCGTCGCGAAATCGGCATCATCAACATCGGCGCTCCCGGTGCCATTCGCGTCGGCGGCACGCGCCACGAGATGAACACCCTCGATTGCCTCTACATCGGCCTCGGCGAACGGGAAGTCTTTTTCGAAACCGGCTCCTCCGGCCAGGCCGCGTTCTATTTTGTCAGCACGCCCGCCCACGCCAAACACCCGACTGCTCACTCGACCCGCGAGAAAAACATCGGGGCTCCCATCGGCGATCCCGCCAAAGCGAATCGCCGCCGCATCAACAAATACATCCACGCCGACGGCATCAAAAGCTGCCAGCTCGTCATGGGTTTCACCGAATTCGAATCCGGCAGCGTCTGGAACACCATGCCGACGCACACGCACACGCGCCGCACCGAAATCTACCTCTACTTCGATCTCGGCTCGGAAATGGTCGTCCACCTGCTCGGCGAACCGCAACGCACCCGCCACATCATCGTCCGCGATCGCGAAGCCGCCCTCTCCCCATCCTGGTCGATCCACTCCGGCGCCGGCACCGGCAGCTACAAATTCATCTGGGCCATGGGCGGCGACAACCAAACCTTCACCGACATGGACGCCGTCGCGATGAGCGATCTCCGGTAATCTCCCCAAACCTTCCGCCCGCGAAACACGCAAACCCTCGCGAAAAACCGTTCCGTCTCCGCCTCCTCCCTTCCGTGAGCCGAAAGATTCTCGTCTGATTTTTCGCGCCTTTTCGCGTGTTTCGCGGGCGGCCATCTCCTCCTCTCCTCTCTTTCATGCCCAACATCCTCGATAAATTCCGCCTCGACGGACGCGTCGCCATCGTCACCGGCGCCTCCCGCGGCCTCGGCGCCGGCATGGCACTCGCGCTCGCCGAAGCCGGCGCCGACGTCGCGCTCGTTGCCCGCGGCGACACCTCCGCGCTCGCCACCGACATCGCGGCGACCGGCCGCAAATCCCACACCATCGCCATCGACGTCGGCACCGACGGCGCTTCCGAACGCATCGTCACCGAAACCGTCAACGCCCTCGGTCGCGCCGACATCCTCATCAACAACGCCGGCATCATCCGCCGCGCCGCGTTCGTCGATTTCACCGAGCAGGACTGGCGCGAAGTCCTCAACGTCAACCTCGATGCCGCCTTCCGCCTCAGCCAGGTTTTCGCCCGCCAGCTCATCGCCAAAAAATCTCCCGGCAAAATCATCAACGTCACGTCGATGCTTTCCTTCCAGGGCGGCATCCGCGTCGGCTCCTACACCGCCGCCAAAAGCGCGCTCAACGGTCTCACCAAACTCATGGCCAACGAGCTCGCCCCCCACGGGATCAACGTGAACGCGCTCGCGCCCGGCTACATGGCGACCGACAACACGTCCGCCATCCGCGCCGACGAAAAACGCAACGCCGCCATCCTCGACCGCATCCCCGCCGGACGCTGGGGCACACCCGAAGACCTCGCCGGCGCCGCCGTTTTCCTCGCCTCGCCCGCCTCCGATTACATGCACGGCTTCACCGTCGCCGTCGACGGGGGCTGGCTCGCACGCTGACTCACGGCCGTAGGTCGCCTGCTCGCGGGCGACTTTTCGCGCGCAACTTCCACTCCCCCGCTTCCCCATGAACCCCCTCCGCCTCACTCGCCTCGCTCCCTTCTTCACCGCCGCCTTTCTCGCAAGCGCCTTCGCCGCCGACTCGCTGACCGTCACCGTCACCCACGACCTCGACATCGCCCGCCCGTCCGAAACCATCACCGTTCCGTTCTCCGAGATCGCCAACGCCATCCCCGGCGCACTCCTCCAAAAACTCGCCGTCAAAAACGCCCGCGGCGAATCGCTCCCCTACCAGGTCACCAACATCAACCCGCACGCGAAGGACCCCGAAAACAAGGGCATCGCTTACGGCGATTTCATCTTCCAACACGACTTCGCCGCCGGCGAGAAATCCGCCACGTTCACCATCGAACGCATCGAAGGCGTCGCGCCGGTTTTCCCCACCAAAGCTTTCGCTCGCCACATTCCCGAACGCCTCGACGACTTCGCCTGGGAAAACGACAAGATCGCTCACCGCACTTACGGCCCCGCTCTCGCCGCTCCCGATCCGCAAAAAACCGGCAAGGAAATCCTCGTCACGTCCGGCCTCGACGTCTGGTCCAAGCGCGTCGACTACCCGATCGTCGACCGCTGGTATAACAAGGGCCACGACCACTACCACATCGACGAGGGCGAGGGCATGGACATGTATCAGGTCGGCCCTTCGCGCGGCTGCGGCGGCACCGGCATCTGGGATGGCAAAAACCTCCACGTCGCCCGCAACTACGCCCAATGGCGCATCCTCGCCAACGGCCCCATCCGCGCGATCTTCGAACTTTCCTACGACACCTGGGCCGCGAACGGCATCTACGTTTCCGAGGTCAAACGTTTCACCGTGGACGCCGGCCACAACCTCGACCTGATCGAGAGCACGTTCTCCGCGACCGGCAACACCAAGGAACTCACCGTCGCCATCGGCCTGAACAAAAACCCCACCGACCGCGGCCAGGATCCGCAAATTTCCGTCACGCGCGCCGAAAAAGACGCCTCCCTCACCCAGTGGGTCGTCCAAAAATCCAACGGCTCCCTCGGCACCGCCGTGATCGTCGACGCGTCCTCGTTTTCCGGATACGCGGAAGACGACCGCAACCTCCTCCTTCTCGCCAAAACCGCCCCCGGCCAGCCGCTTCGCTACCGCGCCGGCGCCGGCTGGTCGCGCGCGGGCGAATTCACCACGAAGGAAGCCTGGGACGCCTATATCGCCGCCCAAGCCGCCCGCCTCAACTCTCCCATCAGAGTCTCCTACGCCCCATGATCGCCCTCCCCATCTTCTCACGCGCGAATTCAAAGTGTCACCTATTAGGTGACACTTTCGCTCGCGCCCTTGGCTGTCTTTCCCCGCGTCAGTGCCTGATCGCGGCGTTGGCCATGATGGCCGCGTCGATTGCTTCCGCTGCCTCGACGTCGTCCTCAGCCCCATCCCTCCCCACCGACTTCCACGGCTCCTCCGCGCTCGACTGGTCCGTCCGCCTCGCCGAGTCCGAAATGAAGCGCAAAGGCGAAACCATGTTCCACCAAGGCGCCCCGCGCGCCCGCTGGGACTACACGACGTCACTCTTCGGCCTTTCCCTCCTGAAACTCGCCGACCGCACCGGCAACACCGCCTTCGCCGACTACGGCGCGAAAACCGTCACGTCCTTCATCCAACCCGACGGCTCCATCGCCACGTATCGGATGGAAGAATACAACATCGACATGATCCCGCCCGGCAAAGTCCTCCTCCACCTTTGGGAGCAGGGCCGCCGCGATGCTCATCTCAAAACCGCCCTCGACACGCTCATCACGCAAATGCAGCGCCACCCGCGCACCAGCGAGGGCGGCTACTGGCACAAGCTCCGCTACCCGCACCAGATGTGGCTCGATGGCCTCTTCATGGCTTCGCCGTTTCTCGCCCACTACGGCAAGGTCTTCGAAGAACCCGCGCGTTTCGACGACGTCGCCAACCAAATCACGCTCATGGATCGCCACGCCTACGATCCGAAGAGCGGTTTGTATTACCACGCCTGGGACGAAAAACGCGAACAGCCCTGGGCCGACAAACAAACCGGCACCTCGCCCCACTTCTGGGGCCGCGCCGTCGGCTGGTGGTCCATGGCCCTCGTCGACTCGCTCGACTTCTTCTCGCCCACGCATCCAGAGGTTGAACACATCAACGACATCCTCCGCCGCACCGCCGACGGCATCGTGAAATGGCAGGATCCCAAAACCGGCCTCTGGTGGCAGGTCATGGACCAAGGCCCGCGCGAAGGAAACTACCTCGAAGCCACGTGCTCCTCGATGTTCGTTTACTCGCTCGCGAAGGGCATCAACCGCGGCTACCTCCCGCGCGACAAATACCTGCCCGCCGTCCTCAAAGCCTACGAGGGCATCATTCGCGATTTCATCCGCACCGACGCCGACGGCACCATCAGCCTCACGCGTTGCTGCGAGGTCGCCGGCCTCGGCTACACCAATTCCAAAGGCCGCACCCGCGACGGCTCCTTCGAGTATTACATCAGCGAACCAATCATCGACAACGACCTCAAAGGCGTCGGCCCCTTCATCATGGCCGGCATCGAAGTCCAACAACTCCTCTCCACCGACTCGAGCTCACCCGGGAGCGGTGCCCCCACCGCGCAATCGCACGCCCGCGACTGGTCCTACGCCGACACCATCCTCGCCCGCATCAAACCGCCCACATTCCCCA
>JAFAAS010000157.1 GCA_023426435.1 Verrucomicrobiota bacterium
GATCATGCGTGGGTGGTGCAGACGCTGGGGTTGCCGCGAAAGGTGTCGTTGATGCAGCTGGATCTGCATGGATTGCAGGCGAAGCTGCTCGAGACGCGTCAGGTGCGGACGGCGAATGTGGCGCGGGTGTTTCCGGCGACGTTGACGGTGAGCATTTCGGAGTATTCGCCGGTGGCGCGTTTGATGGCGCAGCTCGGTGACGGGGCGCCGAAGGAGCTGTTGGTGTCGCGCGAAGGCGTGGTGTTCGAAGGCATCAGTTTCGATCGGGAGATGGTGAAGACCTTGCCCTGGCTGGCGGGGGTGAAGCTCGAGCGGGAAGGCGAGGCGTTTTTGCCGATTGCGCACATGGAAGTGGCGGCGGATCTGCTTGCGAAAGCGAAGCTGGAGGCGGAGCACCTGTATCGCACGTGGCAGGTGGTGTCGTTGGAGCGATTCGAGTCGGACCATGAGATTGAGGTGAAGGCGAAGGACGTGGGGCGGATTTTGTTTGGGGTGAACGACGATTTTTTCCGGCAGCTGGCGCGGCTGGATTCGTTGTTGGATGCGGCGCGGGCGCGGACGGACCGGCCATTGCGCGAGGTGAACCTGGCGATCGGGTCGCAGGTGCCGGTGACGTTCGAGGATCCGGAGTTGGTGCCGGGGGCGCCGGTGCCGGCGAATGTGCGGGCGACGACGGCGGACGTGAGGCGCGAGAAGAGACCGGCGCGACCTGCTTTTCTGGAATTTCAGCGAAACAACAAACTGTGAGCTCCCGCACCACTTTCATCGGCGCCGTCGAAATCGGCACATCGAAAACCACTGTTCTCGTCGGCGAATACACGGGTCGTGAGCTCGCGATCATCGGGCATGGCGAGTGTTCGTCGCGCGGCGTGATCAAAGGGAACGTGGTCGACTACAAGGCGGCGAGCGATTGCACGCACAGTGCGTTGGAGCAGGCGGAGCGGGATGCGGGGGAGAAGATCGATCTCGTGTTTCTCGCGCAGACGGGCGGGCATCTGGAAGGGTTTTACAACGAAGCGGCGGTGAACGTGAAGGCGGCGGACAACATGATCGATCGCGACGACATCCGCACCGTGTGCGATCTCGCGCGATCGAAGGAGCTGCCGAGCGGGCGGATGGTGGTGCATCATATTCGGCGGCCGTTTCGGGTGGATGGGCGGATCGTGCCGACCTCGCCGGAGAATTTGGTCGGGCAGCGGTTGGAAGTGGGTTATTGGACGGTGCACGGCCAGGAGCAGCGGCTGGCGGACAACATCCATGTGATCCGCGGGTTTAATCTCGAAGTGCGGGAGCTGGTGCTGGCGAGTCTGGCGTCGGGTCACATGGTGACGACGCCGGAGGAGCGTCAGCATGGCGTGCTGGCGATTGACATCGGGGCGGGGACGACGGATTTCGCGTTGTATCGCGATGGCGTGGCGCACACGACGGGTGTGGTGCCGGTGGGCGGCACGCATTTGACGAACGATTTGACGATCGGGCTGCGGTTGACGGAAGGGCAGGCGGAGAAACTGAAGCTGCGGTTTGGGCGCGCGACGGTGCAGGCGAAAGACAAGAACGACAAAGTGTGGCTGGATGGGAATTTCGCGATCGGCGACCGGCAGTTCTCGCGTCAGGCCATCGAGCAGATCACGGCGGCGCGGACGTGGGAGTTGTTCGAAGTGGTGAAGAAGAAGCTCGGGAATGCGTTTTCGCCGGAGACCTGTGCGGCGGGCGTGGTGTTGACGGGAGGGACGGCGAAGTTGACGGGGATCGCGGAGGCGGCGGCGAAGGTGTTTGGCGTGCCGGCGCATCTGGGAGAGACGCCGGGCTGGGTGGCGGAGAATTTGCGCGATCCGGGTTACAACACGGCGCTCGGGCTGCTGTATTACGGCGTGAGCGCGCACAACGAGAAGACGACGGCGCCGCGGAAGAGCGGCGGGTTTTTGTCGGGGGTGAAGCGGTTGTTTGCGACCTCGTGATTTTTAGCGCCCGCGAAATACGCGAAAGGCTGCGAACACCTGCTGGCGTTCGTCGCCCTGGATTCTTCGCTTCGCTCAGAATGACATCCATCTCGATTCGGTGACATAGATTTATGAATTTGAACGAACTTCCTCTCGAGCACTCGTTGCTCACGGATCGGAGCATTGCGATCAAGCTGGTCGGCGTGGGCGGGGCGGGATCGAATGCGGTCGATCGATTGAAGATGGAGAACCTGGAGCGGCTGCAGCTGGCGGTCGTGAACACGGATTATCAGGCGCTGGCGAGTTCGCCGGTGCAGGACAAGGTGTTGATCGGGATGAGCGTGACGCGCGGGTTGGGCGCGGGCGGCGATCCGGAGCTTGGGCGGGAGGCGGCGGAGGCGGATCGCGAGAAGATCGCGACGGTGGTGAAGGAGTGCGATCTGGTGTTTCTGTTTGGCGGGATGGGCGGAGGAACGGGCAGCGGCGCGCTGCCGGTGGTGGCGGAAATTGCGTCGGAGCAAGGCGCGCTGGTGATCGCGTTTGTGACGATGCCGTTTTCGTTCGAAGGCGGGCGGCGGTTGAAGCAGGCGGAGGAAGGATTGGGGGCGTTGCGGCGTGTATGCGATGCGGTGATACCGCTGCCGAACGACGTGTTGCTGCAGGAAGCGGCGGAAAACGAGACGGTGTTGGATTCGTTTGCGCGGGCGGACGAGTGGATGGGGCGCGGGGTGAAGTCGATTTGGGCGATGTTGTTCAAGACCGGGTTGATCAACCTGGATTTTGCGACGCTGCGGCAGGCGTTTCAGCAGCGGGGCGGGAAGACCTTATTCGGGCTCGGTGAAGGATCGGGGGAGAACGCGGTGGCGGATGCGGTGGCGAGTTTGAAGCTGTGTCCGCTGCTGCACACGCCGGAGTTTTCGCGGAAGGCGGATCGGTTGTTGGTGAACATCATCGGCGGGACGGATCTGACGCTCGCGAAAGTGAACGAGTTGATGACGGCGATCACGGAGCAGTTCGGGCGGGAGTCGCACATCATCATGGGCGCGGTGATCGATGAAGGGATGCAGAACCGGGTCGAAGTGTGCGTGATTGGGACGAGTGAGATGGGCGGACGCGCGGGCGGGTTCTCGCGTCGGCCGGTGCCCGCGCGCAAGGCGGCTCTGGCGCGCGAAGCGGCGGCGGGCGCGCAAGGAATGTTCGACGGCGTGGTGGCGGCGACGGCGGGAGCGGTGCGGCCGGTGGAGCCGGCGCAGGCGGAGATGTCGTTGGAGAAGGCGGCGGCGAAAGCGGCGGAGAAGATTGCGCAGGAGGAGTTTGGTTTTGGGGAGATCGAAAGCCGCGGGCATTTCGAGAAGACGGATCGAAATCTTTTCGACGGGCAGGATTTGGATGTGCCGACGTATTTGCGGAAAGGGATCAAGATTGCGGTGTGAGGGGGGCGGCGCGGAGCGGGCACGATGATGTATCTAGAGCGTTTTCATAAAAACTATAGCCTTTCAGATGAACCACAGAGGCACAGAGGCACGGAGAGATCCGGTGGCCTTCCTCTGTGTGCTCGGTGCCTTCGTGGTTCATATCGGGTTTTCCGATTCGGCCGACGGCTATGACATTATTTAATATGCTATAAAGCGCTGAAGGGAGCGCGGCCACCGGCGCAAAGGCGCAAAAAAAGCCCGACGGGGACGTCGGGCTCCACCTGGTGCAGGGGATTCTAGTCTAAACCGCTTTGAGGAGGGCGGGGTGTTCGACGTGGGTGTCGATTTGGTGGCGGCGGGTTTTTCTCAGGTGGTGACGTTTGCCGAGCATGCGGTCGAGTTTGTCGATGAGGAGGGAGATGGCCTTGTGGCACTCGTCGGCTTGAACGGCGGCGTTCATGTCGGGGCCGTAGATTTCGATGTGGCCTTTGGCTTTGAACCGGTGGGCGACGGCTTCGTTGCGGTCGCATTCCAACTCCACGCGGATTCGCACGATGCGATCCTCGTGACGAAACAATCGTTGGGCTTTCTCTCGCACGAACGTTTTAAGGGAAGGAGTGAGGTCGAGATGAATGCCTGAGACGATGAGTTCGTGGTCGTTTTGTCTGTTCATGATACTCCGTTTGTTTTGGTTTCAGAGGACCAGAGCGAGGGCTCTGGCTGAAATTTCACCTGTTCGAAGTCTGTGTCCTCGCCACGCGAAGCGCTCCAAACTTTCTCGGCCGTCGTCGTGACGGGCGGATCTTCCGGTATTGGAAAATCGTTCATCGAACAATGCGGGAAACTGCGGCCGCAGCTCGTGTTTTGCAACCTGTCTCGGACGGAGCCGGCCATAAATGTAGCGCAGCTTAACGTGCGCCATGTGGCGGCTGATTTGAGCGACGGCGAGGCGGTAAAACGCGGTGCGGAAGCCGTGCTGGAGTGGTTAAGTCGCGATGTGCCAGCGGGGCGTGTGCTGCTCATCAACAACAGTGGCTTCGGCGCATATGGCTCATTTCCTGAGCCCAACTTAAGTCATCAACTCGAACTATTAGATGTTAACATCCGCGCGCTCGTGGAGCTGACGGGGCGATTGTTGCCGGAGATCAAACGGCGCGGCGGGGTGGTGATGAATGTGGCGTCAACGGCGGCGTTTCAGCCGACCCCGTATATGGCGACGTATGGGGCGTCGAAGGCGTTTGTGTTGCACTGGACGCTGGCGTTGGACGCGGAGTTGAAGGGGAGCGGAGTGCGGGCGATGGCGGTGTGTCCGGGGCCGACGAAGACGGAGTTTTTCCGGCGGGCGGGGTTGAAGAAAGGGAGTGTGGCGGACGGATTGAGCATGTCGGTGGAAGCGGTGGTGGAGGAGTCGTTGCGGGCGATGGCGCGGGGGAGAAGTTTGGTGGTGACGGGGTGGAAGAATAAGGTTTCGGCGACGGTGGGTGGGATGGCGCCGAAGCGTTTGGCGACGTGGGTGGCGGAGAAAGTGGTGGGGCGGTATCGGATGTCGCGGGTGGAGAATCCGAATCGATGAGCAAGGAGGAGTTCGACGGGTTTTCGCGGCGGGCGTGTGCGTGGCCGAGGCGGGTTTCGCAGGGGCCGGCGAGGCTGATTGCGGAAGAGGAGTTGAAGTCGTGGATTTTATTCGAGGATGAGCGGCTGCTGGTGATCGGGAAGCCGGGCGACGTGGTGTGTCATCCGTCGAAGGCGGGGCCGTGGTCGAGTTTGGTGGGCGCGGCGCGGGAATATACGCAGCTCGAGACGGTGCACCTGGTGTTCCGGCTGGATCGCGAGACGAGTGGCGTGGTGGTGATCGCGAAGGATGCGAAGATGGCGAGCCGGCTGCAGGTGGCGATGCAGGAGCGGAAAGTGGGGAAGGTTTATCGCGCGATTGTGTGGGGCGAATTGAAGGAGGCGGTGACGGTGGAGCGGGCGTTGGGGGATGACGTGAACAGTCCGGTGTTCGTGAAGTCGGCGGTGGTGGAGCAAGGCGGGCAGCGGGCGGTGACGCATTTTGCGCCGGAAGGGGTGGTGCGGGGAGCGAAGCAAGGACGCGAAGGCGACGGTGCCCCTGCGGAGGAGGTGTTTTCGCTGGTGCGCGTGGTGACGGAAACGGGAAGGAAGCATCAGATCCGGGCGCATGCGCAGTGGCTCGGGTATCCGATTGTTGGGGACAAGATCTACGGGCCGGACGACCGGCTGTATTTGGAGTTTATCGATGGCGGTTGGACGCCGGCGATGGCGGGGAAGCTATTGCTGCCGCGTCAGGCGCTGCATTGCGCGGAGATCGATTTGCGCGCGGCGGGGGTGGAGAGGGTTTTCGTGGCGCCGTTGGCGGGGGATATGCGGAGGTTCTGGGAGGAGAAAGTGGAGCGGATTTGAACCACAGAGACACAGAGGTGATGGGCATTCTCTGTGCCTCGGTGCCATTGTGGTTAATCAATCGGTTGATGGGGAAGAGAGGCTTCGACGGCGGCGCGGAGGGCGCGGGTGCGGGTGGGGAGGTCGAGGGCGGACGGGGATTCGAGCGTGTAGGTGAGGTTCGTGTGGTGGGTGAGGAGGTAGATGGCTTCGGGCCATTGCTCGCGCAGGAGCGGATCGGCGACGGGGCGGATGATGCCGCGCGCGACGGATTCGCGGCCGTCGATGACGGCGGCGGTTTCGATCGGGCAGCAGCGTTCGACGGCGGCGAGCATGGCGTCGACGTGGCTGGGGCGATTGGCGGGGTTGAGCTCGTAGAGGTAGAAGCCGGTGGATTCCCAGTCTTCGTGGAGACAGACGGTGAAATCGAAATTGGGTTGATGTTGGAGCCAGCGGACGTGGGCGCGGATCTCGGGGGAGGCGGGGTGTTTGTAGTCGCGGTTGAGATCGAGGCCTTCGGCGTTTTCGCGGGTGCTGCGGAGGAAGCCGATGGGGTTGAGCAGCGGGCAGAGGAACCAGTTGGCGCGGGAGTCGAAATCGCCGGATTCGAGCATGTCGAGGAGCGCGAGCGGTCCGGCGGGTTCGTCGCCGTGAATGCCGGCGGAGAAGTAGAGACGCGGGCGGGGGCCGGGCGTGCGTTTGGTGAGCGCGAGAAGGGGAATGCCGTCGATGGAGCCGAAGTGTTCGACGCGGAATTTGGCGGCGCGGGCGGCGGATTCGAAGCGGGCGAGGAGGTCGGAGGGGATGAACGCGGGTGTGGCGGGCATGGGAGGAAGCTCCAAGGACCAAGATCCAAGCTCCAGAGAAGGTTCAAACTTCAAGCTCCAACCGTTTCGCGGACGAGTCAGCGCCTGTTGATGTTTGAGCCTTGGTGTTTCTCTGGTGCTTGGAGCTTGGATCTTGGAGTTTGGGCGGCGACGGAGTGCCGCCGTCCGCGGTTTGACAGCGGTGCAGTGCGGGCGCTTGCTGGGCGGTTCTTATGTCCACGGTTCGCGTTCGTTTTGCTCCCAGTCCCACGGGATTCTTTCACATCGGCAGTGCGCGCACGGCGCTGTTCAACTGGCTGTATGCGCGGCACACGGGCGGGACGTTCATCCTGCGGATCGAGGACACGGACAAGGAGCGCAACAGCGAGCAGTTCCTCAACGTGATCTACGATTCGCTGACCTGGCTCGGGATGAACTGGGACGAAGGCCCGAAGGTGGGCGGGGATTTTGGTCCGTATCGGCAGAGCGAGCGCGCGCAGGTTTATGCGGAGTATCTGCAGAAGCTGCGGGACGCGGGCCGGACGTATGAGAAGGACGGCGCGATCTGGTTCAAGCTGCTGGGGGAGCGTTACGAGGTGTTTGACGAGCACCGGAAGAAGACGGTGACGAAGGTGAAGGTGGCGCCGACTGTGATTGAGGATCGGATACGCGGGCGCGTGGAGCGGGTGGAGGACGAGGATTTCGTGATTTTCCGTTCGGATGGAAATCCGGTGTTTCACTTCGTGAATGTGGTGGACGACATTGCGATGAACATCACGCACGTGATCCGGGGAGAAGATCACTTGTCGAACACGAGCAAGCACGTGGAACTCTTCAAGGCGTTGGGGGCGCCGGTGCCGCAGTTCGCGCACATTCCGCTGATCCTGAAGCAGAATGGGCCCGGGAAGATGTCGAAACGCGATCAAGGCGCGCTGATCGAGGAGTATCAGCGGCGTGGATATCTGCCCGAGGCGTTGGTGAACTTCCTGAGTCTGCTCGGATGGAATCCGGGCGACGATCGCGAGAAGATGCCGATCGAGGAGATCGTGCGGTTGTTCGACTTGCCCGGCGTGAACCAGAGCAATGCGCGGTTCGATGACAAGAAACTCGCGCACATGAACATGGCGTATCTGTTGGAGCTGCCGGCGGAGACCTTTGTGGCGAAAGCGCGGGAGTATTTTGTGGCGCACGCGGCAAGTCCGGCGGCGGCGGCGGCGCTGGCGGCGGACGCGGATTATTTCCGGGAGGTGATGGTGTTGGCGCAGCCGAAGGTGAAGGGCGTGGAGGAGTTGCCGGCTTATACGGCTTATTTCTTCACGGAGGATTTCGCGGTGGACGCGAAGGTGCGCGACAAGGTGATGGCGAAAGGCGATCCGAAGGCGCGGCTGCGAGAGCTCGTGGACGCGGTGGGAAGCGGCCAGATCGATTTTGGGAGCGAGGTGTCGATCGAGGAAGGAATCAAACGCCTGGCGGCGGAGAAAGGGTTGGGGTTTGGCGATTATCAACCGGTGGCGCGGCTGGCGTTGTCGGGGACGAATGTCGGTCCGAGCATCACGGGGATGATGCGGGTGTTGGGGAAGGAAAGGGTGATGGGAAGGTTTGGAAGGTTGCTTGCGGGGTGACACACCCCGGCGCTTCGCGCCACCCCTCTCGAGAGGGGTGCTTCGGCTGGCGGGGCTTGGGTGCCCTCTTTAGGGAACGAAGGGCGGGGTGTGGCGTTGGCGGCGGGCTCGGGAGACCCCGCCCTACATCGGCAACGGGTCAGTAGCCTTTGGATTTGTCGACTTGGTGGAGGAGGGGTTCGTCGTGGGCGAAGCGGCGGAGGTTTTCCTTGTAGATTTCGTGGTAGCGCGGGCCCTCGGCGTCGGAGCGGCCGGCGATGTGCGGCGTGATGATGACGCGGTCGGTGGTCCAGAGCGGATGATCTTTCGGCAGCGGTTCGGGATCGGTGACGTCCACGCCGGCGCCGGCGAGATGGCCGCTTTTGAGGGCGTCCACGAGAACCATGGCGTCGTAGATTTTTCCGCGAGAGACGCAGATGAAGAAGGAGCCCGGTTTCATTTTTCCGAACTCGGGGGCGGCGAACATTTTCTCGGACGCGGGCGTGTGGGGAACGGCGACGAAGACGACGTCGGCCTCGGGCAGGACTTCGTCCAAGCGATCTGGATACACGGCTCGGTCGAGGTAGGGTGTGATGGGAAGATCCTTGGGGTCGACGCCGATGACGGTCATGCCGAAGGCCTTGGCGCGGACGGCGATTTGGGTGCCGATGCCGCCGACGCCGACGATGACGGCGGTTTTGCCGCGGAGCTCGTAGAGCGGGCGGAATTGCGCGCCGTTCCAGGTTTGGGTGCGCTTCCATTCCATCGCGAGATCGATGCGGCGAGTGAGGCCGAGGAGGAGAGCGAACGCGTGGTCGGCGATCTCGATGCCCTGGATGATTTTCATGTTCGTCAGGGCGATGGGGCTGTTTTTCAGCTCGGGGATGGAGAGGTAGTTTTCGACGCCGGCGGAGTTGACCTGGACCCATTTCAATTTTTTGGCGGCGAGGATCTGGTCGCGGGTGATACCGCCGATGACGGCGTCGGCGTCGACGAGCTCGGCGTCGAGTTGTTCGCGCGGAGGGAAGACGAGGTTGAGCGAAGGATTGGCGCGGCGGAGCTCGGCGATTTCGGATTCGTTGAGCCGGGCGGGGCCGGTGGAGGTGAAGACGACTTTTTTGGTGGGGAGAAGGGCGGTGTTGTCGGCGGCGACGGTGATGGAGGCGAGGAACGTGCAGGAGAGGAGGAAGGCGAGAAGACGCGCGGTGCGGGGAAGGTTCATGGGGTTAGGTGCGGGGTTGCGTGCAGCAGGACGCACGAGCGGGACGTTTGGTCCGCGATCGCGAGTGGCGAGGCGAAGCGGGGGCGACGGGGCGCCTAGTAGAGGCGTTTGTCGGGGTTTTCGGACCAGGCGCGGAAGGAGGATTGGGCGGCGTCGCGGAGGAGCGGGGTCATTTTGACGGTGCGCTGGTGGGGCGGGAGCGCGATTTGTCGGTAGATGAAGTCGTCGTCGAAACCGATGGCGGCGGCGTCGGCGCGGGTGTTGGCGTAGAAGACGGTCGGAATGTGCGCCCAGTAGATCGCGGCGAGGCACATCGGGCACGGTTCGCAGCTGGTGTAGAGTTCGCAGTCGGGGAGCTGGAAGGTGTTGAGCGTGCGGCAGGCTTCGCGGATGGCGGTGACCTCGGCGTGGGCGGTGGGGTCGTTGGCGGAGGTGACGCGGTTGTTGCCGCGGGCGACGATTTCGCCGCGGCGAACGATCACGCAACCGAACGGACCGCCGTGGCCGGCGCGCATGCCTTCGTCGGCGAGGCGGATGGCTTCGTGCATGAATTTTTCGTGGGGCATGGAAGGAGGGAAGTTGAAGGTTTGCGGCGGGAGGAACTTCGAGGATTGCGGGTGAGACAGCGGGAGCCGGAGGTGGTGGCGGCGTCAAGTCGCCCGGGTTTGTGCCGATGAAAGCCTGTGCTGCTGTCGATTCCGTTTTTCCGGCCGGCGCCGACGCCGGAGCTGTTGGTGCGCAAGCTGGAGGATTTGCCGCCGGCGCCGAAGGTGTTGCACACGTTGCAGCGGTTGTTGCGGGAGCCGGAGACGTCGATCGAGAAGATGGCGGAGGTGGTGAAGTTGGAGCCGGGGTTGTCGGCGCGCGTGGTGCGAATGGCGAACAGCACGCATTTCGGGCGTGGTGCGCGAGTGGATACGATCGTGGAGGCGATTCAGCGGGTGGGGATCGTGGGCGTGCAGGAATTGGTGACCTTTGCGGTGGCGTCGCAACTGGTGGGGCGGCCGCTGGCGGCGTATCGGTTGGAGGCGCAGGACGTGTGGTTTCGCGCGGTGGCGTGCGCGATTGCGGCGGCGAGCCTGGCGGAGCACAGCGAGTTGGATCGGAGCGACGCGTATACGTCGGGGTTGATGCACGGACTCGGGCTGGTGGCGATCGATCAGTATGCGGCGAAGGAAAAGCGCGGGCGGGTGTTTGCGTCGGCGGGGTATCCGCTGGATTTCGCGCCGGCGGAGCGGGAGTGGCTGAGTTTCTCGCACGCGGAGACGGGCGCGGCGTTGTTGGAAATGTGGGGGTTTTCGCCGGGCGTGGTGACGGCGGTGCGATATCAGATGATGCCGGAAGCGGCGCCGCTGGAGCATCGGAAGTTGAGCATGATGCTGGCGACGGCGCGGTGGGCGAGGTCGCTGTTTTGCGTGCCGGATGAGTTGATTCCCGAGTTGCCTTCGCCCGTGTGGATGGACGAGGCGGGAGTGGAGATCGGCGATTTCGGGTGGTGGCTGTCGCAGGTGCGGATCCGTTATCAGATCGCGTGCGATGAGTTGAGGCTGAGTTGAAGGAGTGCCCGCGAAACACGCGGAATTACGCGAAAATCAAAGCGGGGATGAAGATGAAACGGATGGAGCGGGCGTGAGATGGGTTGAACGGGCAAGAAGGCGGGAGAGAGACCAGGCGAGTCCGTAGGCGGCGCCGGCGAGGTGGGCGATGGTGGCGATGCGGATGGCGGGTTCGTCGAAGCGGATGGCGCCGCCGCCGATGCCGCCGTTGAAGTTTTCGAGGAGGAGTTCGGCGGCGTGGACGGCGAGCAACGCGGGCCAGAACCAATCGCGGCGGTTGCGGCGAACGCCGTCGAGGGAGAGGAAGACGAGCAGGCCGACGTTGATGCCGGAGAGGCCGGCGTAGCGGGACATCGCGGGATCGAGGAAGAAGATCGCGAGCGAGATGAAGGCGGGGAGAACGAGAAGCGCGTGGAGGAACGTGAGGCGGGTGGAAGCGGGGGAACGGAGTGCGAGGGCGAAGGTGGCGGCGAGGAAGACGGCGGTGTCGGCGAGCGTGTGAAACCAGCCGAAGTGGCAGAGGTGTCCGGTCCAGAGGCGCCAGAGTTCGCCGGCGGCGAGGGCGTCGCGGTCGTAGATCAAGAGCTCGCGGACTGAGCCGGGTCCGGCGAGTTGGAGGAGGAGGGCGGCGACGGCGGGGATGAGGAAGACGATGAACGGTGGAGGGACGGAGCGCGCGGAGATTGGGCGTGGAATGAGATTCGAGGGAAATGCGCGGTGGGGGCAGCGCGCCTCCATGGGAGTGGGATTGGAGGTGAAGAGGCGCATGGGTGTCACTCCACGCGTTCGCGGGAGGATGTGCGGAAGAGGCGGAGGGCGGTGAGGAAGGTGAGAGCGGTCAGAAACCAAATGCTCGGGGCTCCGCCGCCGCCGCCGCTGTTGCCGGAGCTGGTGTTGGGAGGAGAAGTGACGGGGGAGGAGGAAGGCGCGGACGGTGTGGGGGCGGCGGTGATGTTGAGGGTGGCGGCGTTGCTGACGACGCGACCGGCGCTGTTGCTGACGGTGACGGTGTAGCTGCCGGCGTCGGTCGAGGTGGAGTTGTTTTTTGAATACGTGGCGGACGTGGCGCCGGGGATGGCGGCGCCGTCCTTGGACCACTGATACGCGAGGCCCGGGCCGGTGGCGGTGACGCTGAGGGAAAATGGGGAGTTGGCGGTGACGGTGGCGCTGCGCGGGTGGGCGGTGATGCGCGGGGCGTCGGCGGAGGCGCGGGTGTTGGCCATCGATTTGGCGCGTTCGCGGAGATGGCGGGCGTTGTCGGCGGCGCGCGGTTGGTCGGCGGGGACGCCGAGGGAAATTTTTTCGGACGTGCCGAAGACGATCACGCTGCTGTCGATCTGGACGTCGGGATTCGAGAAGTAAGGCAGCGAGTAAGGCGCGTAGGACATGACGGTGCCGCTGTCGCGATTGCGGAAGGTGAAGCGGTGGCCGTAATGGTAGCGGCCGTTGTTGTCGGGCACGGAGTCGGTGCGGCGGTCGTGGAGGCAGCCGAAGTTGTGGGCGAGCTCGTGCGTGGTGGTTTGGGCGTCGGCCTGGATGAGGACGACGGAGTGATGGCCGGGGGCGTTGGCGATGCCGCCGGTGTTGGGTGACTGGCTGCGGCGTTCGGTGATGTAGAGGACGGCCTGGTCGGCGCCGAGGGCGGCGACGCGGGATTGGGCGAACTGGCCGACGGGATTGTTGGCGTAGGCGAAGAGGCGAAGATCGTCGGAGATGTTGTCCGGTTTGGCGTAGGTGGGAACGCGTTCGGCGCCGAGGAAACGCCATTGGAGCGTGGTGATTTTGGATTGGATGAGGATTTGATTGGCGCGCTCGAGTTGGGAAACGGCTTCGAGTTCGACGCTGCGTTGGGCGTTGGCTTCGCCGTAGCGTTTCACGACGTCGTCGCCGTAGAAGAAAAGAACATCGACGACGGAGACCTCGTCGGCGGCGGAGATGGTGGAGTCGGCACTGGCGGCGGGGAGATGTTCGATGGCGGTGGACGTTTCCGAGAGGGCGGCGACCGGTTCGCAGTAGCCGCGGATCTTTGGTGTGACGGTGACGGTGCCTTCTTCGTGGATATCGATGCGATATTCGTTGGCGCCCGGAAGTGAGAGCGTGCCGGACCAGCCGCGGTCGTGGGCGACGCCGATGAGGGTGGCGCCGGGGTTGTCGGGATTGCGTCCGGTCCAGACGGTGAACTCGCCGTGGACGCCGCCGGGTTTGAAGTCGGTGCGTTCGAATTCGAAGACGGCGCCGGGCGTGGGCGAGACGGTGAGGCGGGCGGGGTTATAGGCGCGCCAATCGGCGGGGGTGGAGG
>JAFAAS010000191.1 GCA_023426435.1 Verrucomicrobiota bacterium
CTTGGCCTGCCTGCTCGGCTTCACTCCGGTCGTCCCGCCTCATCCCCAACGACTCAAGCCTTGGAAACTCAACAAGCAGGCCTATCGGCAGCGCAATCATGTCGAACGACTCTTCCGCCGCCTCAAGGGCTTCCGCCGGATCTTCACCCGCTACGACAAGCTCGATGTGATTTTCCGCTCCTTCGTCACCTTCGCCCTTATCTGGCTTGCACTACTGTAGTGTTAACAGGCCCTAGCCGAGCGGACCTCGTTCGAGACTCGACGTCCGCTCTTCCGCACCTCCAGCCGTAATCGCATACCGTCCTTTCTCGCCGTGGAGACCGACCCACCAGAGTCCCCGTTGCTCCGTCGCTCCCAAGACCCCGAAGCCGCGCCCCAACTCGGTCATTGATTCATCTGCCATTATTCTTTTGAACGCCCGGCTCGATTTTCCAACTAACGCACAGTCCTAAACCAAACAAAGGCTTCTCTTGGATCTCAAACAGATCAAACAGCTCATCGATTTAATGAAGCGCTCCGAGTTGAGCGAATTCGAAGTCGAGGAGGAAGGTTTCAAGCTAAAGATTAAGCGGGATATCAACGGCGCCCCTTCCCCTGCTATTCGCGGGTCCAATCCGCCGTTCCCCCTTGCCGAACCGGCTATCGTGTCGCCGCCTCCGCCCCAGCCAACCGCCCCGCCGGCCACTCCGGCCGCAGGTGCGGACGAGCCCGGCGTCACCTACATCAAGTCCCCGATGGTCGGCACCTTCTATTCCTCCCCCTCCCCGGAGAGTAAGCCTTTCGCATCGATCGGCACCAAAGTCACCGAGAACACTCCGGTCTGCATCATCGAAGCGATGAAGATCATGAACGAGATCCAAGCCGAAGCCAAAGGCACGATCTTGGAAATCCTCGTCGAAAACGGCCAGCCCGTCGAATACGGGCAGCGTCTCTTCAAGCTCAAGCAGGACTAAAACCTGCCATTGCTTAACTCCTTTCCCGCGACGCCGCCGCACTCCCGGCACGCCGCCCTTCGACCGTTCTCATTCGATGATTCAGAAAATCCTCATCGCGAACCGCGGTGAAATCGCCCTCCGAATCGTTCGCGCATGTCGCGAACTCGGCATCAAAACCCTCGCTGTTTACTCCGAAGCGGATGTCCAGTCGCTCCATGTTCAGCTCGCCGACGAGGCGATCTGCATCGGCGGCCCGAAGAGCTCCGACAGCTACCTCCGCGCCGATCGAATCATCAGCGCCGCCGAAATCGCGGATGTCGACGCCATCCACCCGGGCTACGGATTCCTTTCCGAGAATCCCAAGTTCGCCGAGCAGTGCGAGTCGTGTAACATCAAGTTCATCGGCCCCAAGTCGAAATCCATCAGGATGATGGGCGATAAATCGATCGCCAAGGAAACGGTCAAAAAAGCCGGTGTGCCCATCGTTCCCGGCTCCGACGGCCCCGTCGAAACCGAAGCCGAAGCCGTCAAGATCGCGCGCAAGATCGGCTACCCCGTTATCATCAAGGCCGTTGCCGGCGGCGGCGGTCGCGGCATGCGCATCGCCCACAACGACGTCTCCTTCGCCAAGGAATACCACGTCGCTCGCAACGAAGCCGAAAAGGCCTTCGGCAACGGCGCCGTTTACGTCGAAAAATACATCGAACGGCCCCGTCACATCGAATTCCAGGTGCTCGCCGACACCCACGGAAAGGTCGTTCACCTCGGCGAACGCGACTGCTCCGTCCAACGCCGTCACCAAAAGCTGATCGAAGAATCGCCTTCGCCTTTCCTCACCCCGGACCTGCGGAAAAAAATGGGCAAGGCCGCCGTCCGAGCCGCCGAGGCCGCCGAATACGAAAACGCCGGCACCATCGAGTTCCTCGTCGATGCGAAGGGGAACTACTACTTCATCGAAATGAACACGCGCATCCAGGTCGAACACCCTGTCACCGAAGAGGTTACGGGCATCGATCTGATCAAGCAGCAGATCCGCATAGCGAATGGCGAGAAACTCGATTTCGACCAGAGCGACATCACTTTCGATCGCCACGCCATCGAATGCCGCATCAACGCCGAGGATCCCGCGCGCAACTTCGTCCCGTCACCCGGCACCATCGGCCTCTACTATGCTCCGGGCGGTCACGGGGTGCGGGTCGATTCCCATGTCTACTCGGGCTATTCCATCCCGCCTTACTACGACTCGATGATCGGGAAGCTGATCTGCTACGGCAGCACCCGCAAAATCGCTCTGGAACGCGCCTACCGCGCACTCAGCGAATACCTCATCCGCGGCATCAAAACCACGATCCCGCTCCACAAAGCCATCATGGCCGATCCCATCTTCATCGAGGGCAAGGCCACGACCGCCTACATGGAAGAATTCATGGGGCGAACGCCTCCAGACCTCTTCTCCTGACCACGTTCAAGGCCGCGGATTCCGCGGCCTTTTTTGTTTTCTTCTGCAACAACTTACACCGGCGAAGTGAGCACTACGTCGCTCCACTCGCCCATCACGCGCGAATCGATCATCCACCCCGGCACGATTTCCTGAAACGCCGCGCGCACTTGAGCGCTCTCGCTCCCCAGAATCCCGCTCAACACCAGCGTTCCTCCCGGTGCGACCGCCGCCACCAGCTCGCGCCGGAACAAGATCAGCACATTCGCCAGAATGTTCGCCATCACAAGCTCCGCCGGCCCGCGCTGAAACCCACTGCGCAGATCCCCCACGAAAAATCGCACCTGCGACGCCAACCCGTTCAACGCCGCGTTTTCCTCACTCACCCGCACCGCCTCCGGATCGTTGTCGAATCCGCTCACGTCGCGAAATCCCAGCTTCGCCGCCGACAACGCCAAAATCCCCGATCCGCACCCCGCATCCACCACCCGACCGCTCGTGCCTTTGCGCTCCGCCAGCTGCACCAAGCGCTCCACGCAAAGCCGCGTCGTCTCGTGATTTCCCGTCCCGAAAGCCAAACCCGGATCGAGCCACAACACTTCCTCTCCTTCCGCCAGCTGAAAGCTCTCCCGCTCCCATACCGGCACCCAATGCAGCCGCCCAAAACGCCACGCGCGAAAGTGCGCCTTGTAGCTATCCCGCCATTCCGATTCCCGCAGTTCTCTCAACACCAACTCGCCCCGCGCCGCCTCCGGCAATTGCTCGCGCAACTCCGCCCATTTCCTTCGCGCCTCATCCTCCGCCGCAAACACCCCCACCAACCAAGCCTGCGCGGTCAAAACGTCTTCTACCACGCTCCACGCCTCATCCTGCGTCTCCATCAACACTTCGTCGGCCGCCGCCGCCGCACCCGCCGAAATCTCGATTCGCGCTTCAAACAGACTCATTTCGCACCTCCTTTTTTCCCACCCACGCTCAATCGCGCGATCACCGCCGGCAGCAGCCGATGCTCCGCCGCATGCACTTTCGCCGTCAACGTCTCCAGCGTGTCCGTCTCCTCCACTCTCACCGCCATCTGATCGATGATCGGTCCGCCATCCACTTCCGGCGTCACATAATGAACCGTGCAGCCCGTTACCTTCACTCCTCGCCGCCACGCCTGTCCAATCCCGTCCAACCCCGGAAAGCTCGGCAACAAGCTGGGATGCAAATTGATGATCCGTCCTTCAAACGCCTTCAAAAACCCTTGCTTCAACACCCGCATGAACCCCGCCAATACCACCAGGTCCGGCTGACACCCCTCAATCGCCGCGATGTAGCGCGCCTCTCCTTCGCCTTCGAGCTTCGTCTTGAACGGCCCCGCATCCAGAAACGCCGCCGGCACCCCATAACGCGGCCCCAGCGCCAAAATCCCCGCTTCCGCCTTGTCGGAAAACACCTGGACTACGCGCGCTTCGCCCAACCCACCCGTTCTTTGCGCCTCGAGAATCGCTTCCGCATTCGATCCGCGTCCGGAACCAAGAATCACCACTCGCATCATGCGCCCACTTCTCGCCCTTCACCCGGCGCAAAGCGATGCCAGAGTGCGTCCTGAAAAACGAAAAGGCGGCCGAATCAGCCGCCTTTCCTTCAAAAGAACTTCTTCGCTTTCTCGAAGAAGCTTTTCGACGTCGGTTCACTCGCGTCGCCACTCACCCGCGCGAAATCCTCCAGGATCTTCCGCTGCTCAGGCGTAAGCGATTGCGGCACTTCCACGTGCACGCGCACCAGTTGATCTCCCTGCCTCCCTCCTCGCAGCGAGGGCATGCCTTTGTCGCGCAACCGGAACGTCGTTCCGCTTTGCGTCCCCACCGGAATTTTCAACGACGCCTTCCCAAACAGGGTCGGCACTTCGATCGTGCCGCCCAGAGTCGCGAGCGTGAACTTGATCGGGATCTCGCAAAACAGGTCGTCGCCTTGGCGCTCGAACAACTCGTGCTCCTTCACCGAGATCACGATGTAGAGATCGCCCGTTGCACCACCACCCACGCCCGCTTCGCCGTTTCCCGAAGAACGCAAACGCGAGCCATTGTCGACGCCAGGCGGAATGCGCACGTTCAACTTCGTCGTCTTCAACACCCGTCCTTCACCCTGACACGCCGAACACGGTTTCTCGATCTTCGAGCCACTGCCGCCACAGGTCGGACAGGTCTGCGTGAACGTAATGATTCCGCCCGATCGTCGCACTTGCCCCGCCCCGCGACAGGTCGGACAGGTCACCCGTTTCGAGCCCGGCTCCGCGCCCGATCCGTCGCAGCGTTCGCACGTCACGTGCTTGCGAAACGAGATCTCCCGCTCCGCGCCGCGCGCCGCATCTTCCAACGAAATCTCGAGATCGTAGCGCAAATCGGCCCCGTCCTGCCCGCCACCGCTGCGCCCGCCGCCACCAAACATTTCCTCGAAAATCCCGCCGCCCATCCCGCCCTGCTGGCCGAAGACTTCGCGGAAAATATCGAACGGATCGTGGAACCCGCCGCCCATCCCGCCCGGACCGCGCGGCGCACCGCCGCCCATGCCTTCGAACGCCGCATGACCATAGCGATCATACGCCGCCCGCTTCTCCGGATCCTTCAGGATTTCGTAAGCTTGCGAGACTTTCTTGAACTTCTCCTCCGCCTCCTTGTTTCCCGGATTTTTGTCCGGGTGATATTGCACGGCTTTCTTGCGATAAGCCTTCTTCAACTCCTCCTCGGACGCGCCTTTCTGCACACCGAGCAACTCGTAATAATCTTCTTTCGCCATGGCTGGATAAAGATCGCGCCGCTACCGCACGATCGACGCGCAAATGCGCGCATTGACGTTTAAACGTTCTCCTCCTTCGCCGCACCGCTCGAAACCACGACCGACGCCGGTCGCAGCAATCGCCCGTTCAACGAATAACCCGTGCGCACCACCGTCAGCACCGTTCCTTCCTCCAAATCGGCGCTCGCTTGCGTCGAAATCGCTTCGTGCAAATTCGGATCGAACGCCTCCTTCACCGGATTGATCTCCTTCAATCCATGATTCGTCAGCGCCGACTTCAGCTGCGAAAGCACCATCTCCACACCGCCCGTGAGACTGGCCACATCCGCATTCGGCTGCTTCGCCGCCTGAATCGCGAGGCCCAGATTGTCCATCACCGGCAATAAATCCTCCAACACCCCCGAGGCCGCGAACTGACGCAGCTCGTCCTTCTCACGCACCGTGCGCCGACGGAAATTTTCCAGGTCGGCGACCGCGCGCAGATAGCGATCGTAATTGTCCGCCGCTTCTTTCTTCGCCGCCGCCAGCACATCAGCCGACGCAGACGACGCGGTCTCAGCCGCAGGAACAGCAGCGCCCGTCTCCGCGGAAACGTTGGTTGGGTTGGTCTTAGCAGTATCGGTCGGTTCAGCAGACATAGGGAAACGGGCAGTAAACTATGGCTTTCGGCTTTCTTCAAGCGCATCGAAAAAGCCTCGCACCGCTTCGGTCGTTTTGCGCCCCGCTTCCTTCAACTTGTCCGCACTCGTTCGCGCCGCCTCGTCGATCGCCGCGCCCAAATCTCCCGGCACGAACCCACTCAGCGCCACCGCCACCGGCGCCAACGGCCGCAACGCCGCCGGCGTCAACAACTGCTCCATCGAGGTCACATCCGCATAATCCTGCTCGATCCCCAACGCGAAACTCCGCTCCGACGGCGCCCGCCCGCTATGGTCCGCCACCACGAGTTCATCCACGCGCAATCGCAGCTCCCGCACGAAAAATGTCCGCTCAGGTTTCGACGACGGCGGCCGCGGCTCCCGCTCGCGCGCTTTCTCCAGATTCCGCTCAAACGCCTGCGCATTCGTGACGCCATCGTCGCGCTTCACCAAAGTCACTCGCTCCACGTCCACCACCATCGCCTCGATCACCAACTGCTCCGACCACAACGTCTTCGTTCGCACGTCCGCGCTAAACTCCCGCACTTCCAAAAACTCGCGCACGGGAAACGTCGGCGGATTCGTCAGCCGGAAGCCTTTCACCCGCACCGTTCCGCCCCACGGATTCACCACCAGGCTCGTCACCGTCGCGTCGAAGCCCGTCATCGCGCGTATCCGATTTGTGAACACAACCGGCAGCAACAGCATCCACGCCAGCGCCGCAAACGCCGCCACCACCACCAAGAAGACCAGCAACTTGAACAAACATCCCGCCCGCTCTCCACCGGCCGCCGCCCACTCCGCCTTTTCCTCCCGCCGCGTCACACAAAGTTCTCCGTCACCAACAAAATCGACGTGCTCGCCGCCGAAATCGTAAACGCCCCCGCATACGGCAGCAGCACATTCTCTCCCGGCACCAGCTTCTGCCCAAACGGACCGCGACTCGCCGAACCGCCTTCGCCACCGGACGCGCGCACCGACCCGCTCACCACGCTCAGCAACCGCGGCTGCTCTCCCGCCGCAACCGACAGGCGCTCGCCCGCCCCGAGCACCACGCGCCGGATCTGAAACTCCGCGCAATCCGCAATCACCCCCGACGTCGGCGCACCGCGCACGGGCATCGGTTCGAAATCGTTCCAATCGATCGATCGCAGCGATTGCTCGATGTGCAACTGGCGCGGCTTTCCATCCAGCCCCACCCGCCCCCAGTCATACACGCGATACGTCGTGTCCGAATTCTGCTGAATCTCCAAAATCACGTTGCCCGCATCGATCGCATGCACCTGTCCGCTGTGCACTAGAATCGAATCGCCCGCGGCCACCCGGAAATGATGAATGCAGTTTTCGAGCGTATCCGTTTTTATCGCACGCTCGAACTGTTCCCGCGTCACGCCGCGCTTCAACCCCACCAGCAAATGCGCGTCCGCCGTCGAATGCGCGATATACCAGTTCTCCGTCTTCGGCTCGCCTTTCAATTCGCCCGCCACCGTCGCCGGCGGATGCACCTGCAGACTCAATCGTTCACGACAATCGAGCCACTTCACCAAGATCGGAAACGCCCGCTCCGCCGCCCACTTCGGCCCCATCACATCCGCGCTGTGCTGCGCAATCACTTCGCGCAACGTCTTCCCTTTCGCACTGCCCGCGCGCACCACCGACTGCGCCTCGGGACGATCCACGATCTCCCAACTTTCGCCGATCGGACGACCTTCGGGCAGCTTCCGCTCGAACATCGATTCCAACACCCGACCACCCCACACCCGCTCCTGATAAAGCGGCTCGAAACGAAGGATTTCGTGCATAAAAATTTGGAGAACTTTCGCCGCCAAGTCCGCGGGGAGGTTTACATTTGACCGGACCGATCGTTAGCGTGGACTTCGAAGCCGATTTCGGTCGGCTCACACAAATGCCCAAGTCCGAGACTTCAAACTCAAATAGCGGGCCTTCCTTCCAAGCACCGCGCTACCGTCCCAATTGGCTCGCCGCCATCCTCTGCTTCGTGCTCGGCCCGTCGCTCACCGTCGCGCTCGTCGATTACACGCCCGCGCAAGCGACCATCAATACCACCCACGCGACCGCCACCAACATCGTCGGCGTTTTCGGCGCAAACACCGTCTGGTGCTCCCTCTTCACCGTCGGCATCGGCACCTGGCTCATCCCGGCGTTCCTGTTCTGGATGCTCTACATTTCGATCCGCAACCCGCGCCGCCTCACCGCCGGCCGTTTGGTGGCGATGCTCGTCGCCGTCATCTCGCTCGCCGGTTTCTGCACGCTGCTCGCCGGCCTTTTCGCCATCCTGCCCGCCAGCGATTACTTCCCGCGCGGCGCCGGCGGCCTCGTCGGTTCGCTGCTCTACGACCGCCTGCTCGAAAACGCCATCGGGCCTTTCGGCTCCGGCCTTCTTCTCTTCACCATCTACTTCTGCAGCATCGTTTTTATTTTCACCAAGGACGTCGGCGCCGAACTCGAACGCTACCTCGCCAACTTCCACGCTTGGCGCGATGCCCGCGCGAAACGCAAAGCCGAACTCCGCGCGCGCCGCGAAAAAGAGCGCGCCGAAAAAGCCCGCCTCAAGTCCGCCGCCGCCGCCACCGCCGCGCCCGCCAACGTCGGTCCCGCCGCGAAAAAAATCCTCGTCCCCAAACCGTCCGAAGAACCGCTCGCCAAACCCGCGCCCGCCGCCGCCGAGCCAAAATCCGAATCCAAAATCGCCGCCCTCAAAATCCCCAGCCGCGCCTCCGAAGCAGCCGCACCGGTGGATGAGCCGCCTCCACCCAAAATCATCCGCGGCACCACCAAAACCGAAGGCACCCTCCAAAAACCGCCCGCCGGCATCGCGCCCGTCGCGATCGTGAAAGCCGAGGAAACAAAAAAAGCGAAGAGCCCGACCATCCCCACCTCCGAAGCCGATTATCTTTTCCCGCCACTCAAGCTTCTCAAGGAACAGAGCAGCACCACCGCCGACAGCTCCGACGACGAATACACGCGCAACATGGCCGACCTCGTCCGCATCCTCGGCGAGTTCGGCGTCGCCGTGAACCCGGGCGAAATCCACGTCGGCCCCGTCATCACGTGCTACGAGGTCGTGCCCGCTCCCGGCGTGCGCGTCGAAAAAATCTCCGGCCTCGACAAGAACATCGCCCTCGGCATGCGCGCGCAATCCGTGCGTATCCTCGCTCCGATCCCCGGCAAAGCCGCGGTCGGCGTCGAAATTCCCAACCGCCTCCCGTCGCCCGTCGGCATGCGCGACATCCTCGAGTCCGAAGATTGGAGCAACGCCCGCGCCGAAATTCCCATCGCGCTCGGCAAGGATGTCTCCGGCAAACCGCTGATCTCCGACCTCACACGCATGCCTCACTTGCTGATCGCAGGCGCAACCGGCTCCGGCAAATCCGTCTGCATCAACTCGATCATCGCCTCGATCGTTTATCGCAAGAGCCCGAAGGACGTCCGACTCATCATGGTCGACCCGAAGGTCGTCGAACTGAAAATCTTCAACACGCTCCCGCACATGCTGATTCCTGTCGTGACGGAGCCCAAGAAGGTCCCCGGCGCGCTCAAGTGGCTCCTCGCCGAGATGGAGCAGCGCTACCAGCAATTTGCCAAAGTCGGCGTGCGCAACATCGCCGGCTTCAACTCGCGCAAGAAAAACGGCCCGCCCGAAGTCCCGCCGCTCGCCGAAACCCAGCCCACACTCGACGGCATCACCCAGGATCTCGACGGCATCGAGATCCCCGATCGCCTGCCTTACATCGTCGCCATCATCGACGAGCTCGCGGACTTGATGATGGTCGCGCCCGCCGAAATCGAAACGTCCATCGCGCGCCTCGCGCAACTCGCCCGCGCCGCCGGCATTCACCTCATCATCGCCACGCAACGCCCGTCGGTAAACGTCATCACCGGCGTCATCAAAGCCAACCTTCCTTCCCGCATCGCCTTCCAAGTCGCCTCGCAGGTCGACTCGCGCACGATCCTCGACACGAAAGGCGCCGACACGCTCATCGGCCGCGGCGACATGCTCTTCTCGCCTCCCGGCTCATCCCGCCTCGTGCGCGCCCAGGGCGCCTTCGTCTCCGACGAAGAAGTGCACGAATTCGTCGAATTCCTCAAAAAGAACGGCCCGCCGCAATACGCGCAGTCCGTCCAACAGCAAATCGATCGCGCCGCGCGCGAGGACGACGACGACGAGGGCGATGGCGACGATGCCGATCTCGGCGACGACGAGGATCTCTACAACCAGGCGCTCGACGTTCTCCGCTCCTCAAAACGCGCCTCGACGTCCATGCTGCAACGCCGCCTCCGCATCGGCTACAACCGCGCCGCGCGCCTCATGGAAATCATGGAGGAAAAAGGCATCGTCGGCCCCGAAAACGGTTCCAGCCCGCGCGAAATCCTCGTCGACCTCGACTCGCTCTGATCTCGCCTTGTTTCACGTGAAGACGCGGCGCTCCCCACCGCGCATTTATCCGTCGCGCCCAATTCCTTCTTCCCCTTCCCCGCCAAACCTCCTAACTCAACCCCATGCAGACGATCGGCGAACGTCTTGAGGAAGCGCGTAAGAAAAAAGGCATCTCCATCCGCGAAGCCGCCGAAGCCACGAAGATTCGCGGGGACTATCTCAGCAAATTCGAGAACAACCAGTTCGATATCAATCTGACCGAGCTCTACGTGCGCGGATTCCTGCGCACCTACGCGCAATTCCTCCGCCTGCCCGCCGATCGCATTCTCAACGACTACGCCGCCCTCGGCCGCGGCGAAGCCCGTCCGCGTCAGCCGAGCCGCGAAATCTACGGGCGCATGGACGTCTCCATCACGTCGGCCGACGAACGCACCGAAAGCTCTTCCTCCGCCGAACCCGGCAACAACCCCGCGCAAACCCCGCGCACGCTTCCTGCCGCCGCCCGCCGCTCCGCTCCCGCCGCCACCGCCAACATCGATCCCGCCCTCGTTTTCAAGATCGGCAAAATCGCCGCCGCCGTCCTCGGCGCCGCGCTCCTCCTTTGGGCTGGCTTCGCATTGTTCGACAGCGCTACCGATGCGCCCTCCACCAAAACCGGCTCGCCTGCGGTCACCAGCGCCGTCAACCCAGCCGAGCCCACGATCACCCTGATCGCTTCCGATCGCGTCACCGTTACGGTTCGCCGCAAAAATCCCGACAAATCCGACGGCGAACTGCTCTACCAAGGCACGCTCACCCGCGGGCAGTCACAAGTCGTCTCACGCCCGGGCCCGCTCTACATCTGGGCCAACCCCGCCGAAAAACTCGAAATCGAAGTTCGCGGCCGCCGCTTCCCCACCGGCTTCACCGGCTCCCAAAAACTCCAAATCGAGTAACCCTCCTCCGCTCGATCATTCTCCCCTTCTCCGATGAAAGCGCGGTGCCCTCACCGCGCTTTTTCATTTATCCGCTGAGCCGCGCGCCCCTTCACCGCAACCCCACCGGCGGCCCCAACACTTCGCGCAACACAAACGCCCGCCGCAGCGCCCGCGGATCCTTCAACTCCTCCCGCACACCCGCGCCTCCCGTTCTCACACTGGCGCTCGCCCACGCAGCCTTCTGCACTCCCGGCGCACCGATTTCTCGCGCTGTAATTTCCTGCGCCCGTCGACGAGCCTCCGCGCGTTGCGCCTCCGCCGCCCGCAACTGCTCCTCCAACTCACGCTGACGCCTCAGCACCGCCGACTCCGCCGGCTCGAAACTTTCCGGCACCGATTCGCGCCGCTGCTCCGCCGCTTCTTCGATCTTGCGCAGAATCTTCCGCATCGATCCGCCAAACGGATCCACCGGCGGCACGCGCGTGGGCGGCAACAACGGCGGCGGCTCCGCGCGCGCCGTCTCCGGCTCGCGTCGTTCTTCTGCCACCACCGTGCGTCCGTGACGCTCCGCAATCTTCCGCCTGATCTCCTCCTGGATGCGCCGCGTCCGCTCCGCCGCTTCGGGATCCTCCTCCCCTTCCATCCTTGAACGCGGCGCCACCGGCCCCGTCTCGTCGCTTTGCCCCGCGCGGAACATTCCGCGCAGGAACGACAGCGCCGTGATCGTCAACACGATCACCAGCCCGAGATTCTCGAGGATCCAGTCGAGGAGACGCGGATTCACGACTTACTTCTGCCCTTCGGGTTTCGCGATCGATCCGCGCATCGCCGTGTCCGCCTGCACGTTTTCCATCCGATAATAATCCATCACGCCCAGGCGTCCCGTGCGAAACGCGTCCGCCATCGCCTTCGGCACTTCCGCCTGCGCCCGCACCACTTCCGCCTGCATTTCCTGCACGCGCGCCTTCATTTCCTGCTCCACGGCCACCGCCGCCGCACGCCGAATTTCCGCCTGCGCCTGGGCCATGTTCTTGTTCGCTTCCGCCTGCGCTTCCTGAAGCTTCGCGCCGACGTTCTCACCCACATCCACGTCGGCGATGTCGATCGACAAAATCTCGAAGGCCGTCCCGACATCCAATCCGCGATGCAACACCGTCTTCGAAATCGCATCCGGACTCTCGAGCACCGACTTGTAAGTCTCCGCCGAACCGATCGTCGAAACGATGCCTTCGCCGACACGTGCAATAATCGTGTCCTCCTTCGCACCGCCGACGAAACGGTCCAGATTCGTCCGCACCGTCACACGCGCCTTCACCTTCACTTGAATGCCGTCCTTGGCGACGCCGTCGATCGTCACACGTCCGCCTTCCGGATTCGGACAATCGATCACCTTCGGATCAACCGAGGTCCGCACCGCTTCCTCCACCGACTTGCCCGATCCTTTCGTCGCCAAATCGATGGCGCACGCGCGCTGCCAGTCCAACGCGATCTGCGCCTTCTGCGCCGCAATCAACGCCTGCACGCACGCGATCACATTTCCGCCGGCGAGATACTGCGCTTCGATTTCGTCCACCGACAACTTGATGCCCGCCTTCGTCGCCCGAATCCGCGCATCGACGATCACACTATAAGGCACCTGCCGCAGCCGCATCGCCACGAGGTTGAAGATGCTCACCGGCGCGCCCGCCAACAACGCGCGCAACCACACGCTGAAAAACGAAACGATCAGCGCAAACAGGATCAGCCCGGCGATGCCGAGCACGATAATGAGGATCAGGGATAGGTTCATAATTTCAGAGTTGTGCGACGATCAGATGAAAATTGTTCACCCCCACCACGCGCACCGCCACGCCTTTCGCAATCAATCCCGACTGCGACGCCGCCTCATAACGCCGGCCTTCGATCATCACGTAGCCCGTCGGCGCCATCATCGTTACCGCCTCGCCCGTCTTCCCCACGATCGCTTCCTCCGCCGGCTTTTCCTGACTCGCTCCGTCGATCGCGCGTTCGAGAAAGAGCTTCTTCCCCCACCGCGTCCGCGGCAGCCCTTTGAATTCAATAAACAACGACACCCCCAGCGCGCCAATCGCCGCCGCCGTCGCAATCCATCCGCCCTCCGCCCCCAAATCGAAAAACGCCAGCACACATCCGCCCAACATCGCCAGCACGCCCAACACCCCCAGCACCCCGCCCGGCACGATCACCTCGAGCAACACCAGCACGATGCCCAACGCCAACAGCAGCACGATCGCCGTCATGAGTCCGCCCTTTCCACAATGAGGCCAAAACCCGTGCGCGACCGCACGACCACACTCTCCCCCCGTTCGACACTTCCCACCTGCACCTGCGCCTCATAGCGCCGGCCCGCGATCTCCACCTCACCCACCGGCCGCAACGCACTCACCGCCACCCCCCGCGCACCAATCAACTCATCGACGACCTCACCCGCCGGCACTTCCGCCGTCGCCGTGCCTCCAATCGCCGCGCCCAAAACCAGCCGATCCCAAAAAACGCTTCGCGGCAAAAATTTCGCCAACGCCGCACCCAATCCCACCGCGATCAAAATCCCCAACGACAGATTCGCCAGCGGCGTCACCAGCAAATCCGACGACCACGCCACCGGCACCGCATCCTCCGGCCATGTGTCGATCATCGACCACACCAGCGAGCCGAGCATCAGCGCGAGTCCCGACATCGCGACCACAAACACCCCCGGCATGAAAAACAACTCCACCGCCACCAACAACAGCCCCAACCCAAACACCAGCATCGGCTCGTGCCCCGACAACCCCGCCACGTAATTGCCCAAAAATACAATTGCCAGACACGCGATCCCCACGATCCCGAAAATCCCAAATCCCGGTGTCTTGAATTCGATAAACAGCGCCAGCATCCCCAACCCGAGCAACACCGGCGTGATCGCGTTCAACCACGCCGCCACTTCCTCCGACCACGTCATCTCCAGCCGCGTCACCGCCGGTTTCGACACTCCAAACCGCTGCGCGATCAAATCCTCCAAACTCTCCGCCGTTCCCGTCGACAACAACGCCTGCGGCGGCTCGCCATACTCCTTCGCCGCCTCGCTCGCCGTCAGCGACAACAACTCGCCTTTCCCTTTGATCACTGTCTCGCCGATCTTCAATTCGTGATCCGGATCGATCATCGCCGAAATCACTTCTCCACGATAACCCTTCCCTTCGCTCATCGACCGCACCCGCGCCTTTAAATAACTGACGATCTTCATCCGCATCGTCGCCTCCACATCCTGCCCGCCCATCGACACCGGCGCCGCCGCCCCGATGATCCCATCCGGCGAAAACCAAATCTCATTCGTCGTCGCCGAAATGAACGCCCCCGCCGAGATCGCCTCCGAATTCACATACGTGATCGTGAGCCCCGGAAACCGCGCGATCGCTTCCATGATCTCGAACGTGTCGTTCAACGCTCCGCCCGGCGTATCCATATCCAGGATAACTGCGTCGGCCTTCTGCTCGATCGCCTCCTTGATCCCGCGGCGAATCACATAAAGCACCGCCGAGCCAATCTGCTTCTGCACCGGAATCACGTGCACCCGCTCGAACGTCTTCGCGTCCGCCGCACGCTCCACCGCCGCCACGTCGTTCTTCACGCTCTCCGCCACCCGCGGTTCTATCTTCTGCTCCGCCGCGTCCACCTCCCGCGGCGTTTCGCCCGCCCATGCGCAGCAACAAAACAACAATCCAAGAAGCTGGGGCAGCCACACACGCATTTCGCTCGCATCCAATACCTCGCAGTCGCGATGCGCAAGCCACGGCTCCCTCGAATTCACCCGTGCGTTTCCACAAAATCCTTGGCGCACGCGTCTTCACGCCGAATCGTTCCCTCCCCATGGAAACCGTCGAATTTCAAGGCCAGTCCCTGTCTCGCTGGCGCGTCGGCAACTCGACTTTCCTCGCCCTTCCCACTCGCGGCGCGCGCTTGCTTCACTGGAACGTCGCCCTCGCCGACGGCTCCGTGCGCGATGTCATCCACTGGCCGGAAAATGCCGACTTCGCCAACATCGCCAAAGTCCGCGGCGGAAATCCCATCCTGTTCCCGTTCTGCGGCCGCACCTTCGATCGCGGCGACCAAAATTTCTGGCGCGCCCCCGACGGTATTCGCCGCCCGATGCCCCAACACGGTTTCGCCCGCCAGGGCGAATTCACCCTGCTCTGGGCCGACGCCCGCGGTTTCTCCGCGCAACTCGTTCCCACCGCCGACGACCGCATCGCCTACCCCTACGATTACGAATTCATCGTCACCTATCTTTTCGAACCGCTCGGCCTCGCCTGCGAACTCACATTGAAAAATCTCGGACGCGAACCCGCGCCATGGTGCCCCGGCCACCACTTCTATTTCACCGTCCCCTGGCATGAAAACGCCACGCGTGAAAATTACGCCATCGAGATCCCCGCCGCCGAGCGCCTCAAACATTCGCCCACCGGCACACTGCTTCCAGGACCTTCGCTGAAACCCGTCGAGCCTCTCTCGAATCCTGATCTTCTCGACACGCTCCACACACGTCTCCGCTCCAACACCGCCACGTTCGGCGATCCGAAACATCGCGAACGCGTGCGTATCCAACTTGGCACGACCAAAACCCCGCCCCCTGACGCCGCGTTCGTCACCTGGTCTCCCGACGCCTCCGCTCCCTACTACTGCGTCGAACCTTGGATGGGCCTCCCCAACTCCCCCGAACACCACCGCGGCCTCTCCTTCGTCCCTCCCCACGACTCCCGCAGCTTCACCATCACCCTCGCCCTTTCCTGACCCAATTCCTTAGTAATACATTATATTACAACCATCCAAACTGCCCCACTTCCCCCACTCGCGCTCACCCAAGCTATTTGTAATACATTATATTACAACTCTCCCGCCGCCGTGAAATTCCCCTGAGCTCGCGAAAACCACGTTTGCCTCTCCTTCCTTTCAGCTCAACGTAACCGCCTCCATGACTCCCGACCTCACCTTCTTCGCCTTTCTGCCCGACGTGGGCGGTGGAGAGATGATGCTCATCCTTCTGGTCGTTCTGCTTCTCTTCGGCGGCGATCAGATGCCTCAAATGGCCAAGAAACTCGGCAAAACCATCAGCCAGTTCAAAAAAGCCGCCAACGAGGTCGAGCGTGAGATCAAGCGCGCCATTGACGAGGTGCCCGACGTCCCCGATGTCCGCGCCACCATCGAAGATTCCGTCCGCGACAAACCCCGCCCGAAACGTCCCGCCGCGCCCGCCGCAGAGCCGCAGCCGGTTCCTCCTGCGACGACTGTCACCGACGGCCCGCCCATCGCCCCCACTCCCGCTCCTTTGCCCGCATCCGCCCCCGGCACCCCGCCGCAATCGCCCCCGCCCCCGGGCACGTGAGCTCGCCGGATCACTCCGACGCACCCGTCCCGCTCCCGATCACCGGCGAGCTCGATCTGCATACGTTCCGCCCGCAAGATCTCGGCGAACTGATTCCCGCTTATCTCGCCGAATGCGCCGCGCGCGGCCTCCGCGAGGTTCGCATCGTTCACGGCAAGGGCACCGGGACGTTGCGCACCACCGTCCACACGCTTCTTCAACGCTCACCTCTCGTCGCATCGTTCCGCCTCGGTGACGAACACTCCGGATCCTGGGGCGCCACCCTCGTCACGCTTCACCGATGAAACGCCTCCGTTTCCTCCTCGCCTTCTGCGTCCTTTTTCTCATCGCGCTTCACTCCGGTTGCACGTCGCCCAACGCCAGCCGCCCCACGCCGCTGCTCCTGCTCGTATCGATGGACGGCTTTCGCTGGGACTACCTCGATCTCTACGCCAACGAAACACCCACGCTTCGCCGCTTGCGCGACACCGGCGCTTCCTCCCACGGCCTCATTCCCGTCTTTCCTTCCAACACCTTCCCCAACCACTACTCCATCGTCACCGGCCTGTATCCATCGAACCACGGCATCATCAATAACCAGTTTTTCGATCCATCCACCGGCCGCCTCTTTCGCGCCGGCCCCGGCGGCAACGTCACCGAAAACGAATGGTGGCACGGCGAACCCATTTGGGTCACCGCCGAAAAATCCGGCATCCGCACCGCCGTCAGCTTCTGGCCCGGCAGCGAAGCCGAAATCAAAGGCCTTCGCCCGTCCTTCTGGCGCACCTTCGATCCGCGCGCCTCGTTCGAGGAACGTTTCGCCGAATTCCGCGGCTGGCTCGCGCTTCCCGCCCCCGAACGCCCGCAAGTCATCACCTTCTATCTCGAGGAAGCCAATTCCTTCGGCCATCGCTTCGGCCCCGAATCGCGCGAACTCGCCCAAGCGATCCAACTCCTCGACGCCCAACTCGCCGATCTCCTCAACGCCATCGCCGCCGCTCATCTCGAGGTAAATGTCGTGATCGTCGCCGACCACGGCATGACGCCCATCAGCCGCGATCGCGTGGTTTACCTCGACGACTACCTCTCGCTCGAAGATGTGCAGATCGACTTCGACGGCCCCGTCGCCGGCCTCCGCCCGCTGCAGGGAAACATCGACACCCTCCTCGCCGGCTTCGCTTCGCTCCGACACGCCCGCGCCTTCCGCATCGAAGATCTCCCCGCGCACTTTCGCATCGATCCCCGCAACCCGCGCAATCCTCCCGTGTGGATCGTCCCCGACGAGGGCTGGGAAATCTACACGCGTCCCCGCATCGCCGCTTGGGGCGATCGTTTCAACAAAGGCGACCACGGCTACGACCCCGCTCTGCGCAGCATGCATGGCATTTTCATCGCCCACGGTCCGTCGATCCGAAATCTCCGCGCGCCGCTCGAGGCCTTCGAAAACATCCACATCTATCATCTCCTCTGCGCCCTCGCCGCCCTCACCCCCGCTCCCAACGACGGCGATACTCGCCTGCTGCAGCTCCTGAAATAACAGCTCGCTATCCCCGCAGCGCTGATGGACGCGCGGTGCCCCCACCGCTGATGGAGGCGCGGTGCCTCCACCGCCGATGGAGGCGCGGTGCCCCCACCGCGCACAGCGCCTTTTCGTTTTCTGCAACTTCACGAAACGAGCCCGTGTTCTTCGCGCACCAGCAAAGAAAACAAGAACACACATCCCACCTCGCTCCATGAAACTCGCCTCCTTCCTCCTCCACATCGCGATCGCCGCTTCACTCGCCGCCGCGTTGTCGCTCATCACCGGCCACACGGCTCTCGGCGTCTTCAGCTTCGCCGCACTCACCTTCCTCGGCGCCATCGCTGCACACGACTACGCTCCGCGTTCCATCCATCTCACCGCCAACGCTCGCGCTCACTCCGCCCGCCGTCCCAATCCGCTCCGCCTCGCCGCCTGATCGATCCACGCTCCGCACGTGCGGCAACAGGCCGCCTCGCGCACTCAACATTGATCTTTTCCCGCCACCTCATCACTTCTCGCCATCCATGAACCCGATGCACGTCATTGACTACAAGATCCACGGCGACGACATGCAGTTCGTCGAGATCGAGCTCGATCCTTCCGAAGCCGTGGTCGCCGAAGCCGGCGGCATGATGTTCATGGACGACGGTATCGCGATGCAGACCGTCTTCGGCGATGGCTCGCAGCAAAACTCCGGCTTCATGGGCGCGCTCCTCGGTGCCGGAAAACGCCTGCTCACCGGCGAATCGCTTTTCATGACGGTGTTCCAGAATCAGGGCGCCGGAAAAAAACGCGTCGCTTTCGGCGCCCCGTTCCCCGGCAAGATCGTTCCGGTCCACCTCTCCGAACTCGGCGGCGAACTCATCGCGCAAAAAGACTCCTTCCTCTGCGCCGCCAAAGGCGTGAGCGTCGGCATCGCTTTCCAAAAACGTCTCGGCACCGGCTTGTTCGGCGGCGAGGGCTTCATCATGCAGCGTCTCACCGGCGACGGCTGGGCCTTCGTCCACGCCGGCGGCACGCTCTACGAACGCACGCTCGCGCCCGGCGAAATGCTCCGCGTCGACACCGGCTGCATCGTCGCCTTCCAGCGCAGCGTCGATTACGATATCCAGTTTGTCGGCGGCATCAAAACCGCCCTCTTCGGCGGCGAAGGACTCTTCTTCGCCACCCTCCGCGGCCCCGGCAAAGTCTGGCTGCAATCCCTGCCCTTCTCGCGCCTCGCCGGCCGCATCATCGCCGCCGCACCGAAAACCGGCAGCGGCGGTCGTGGCGAAGGCTCGATCCTCGGCGGCCTCGGTCGCGTCATCGACGGCGACAACAGTTGACCGCCGCTCCGGCGTTTCGCCCGTATCTGGACCGCAACCACCGCTGGTCCAACGCATGGTTGTTTTCTCCGGGGCGGCTCGCATGCTCGCCCCGCCCCATGAAAATCTACCTCACCTACGGTTTCGTCGCCGCGCTGTGCAACACCCTGCTCGCCGTCGTTCTCTTCTTTCTCGGACTTCATTCGGATCCGGAAAAACTCAGCACCGCTCAATGGATCGGCTGGATCGGCGGTCTCATCATCTCCATCGCCGGCATCGTTCTCGGAACCAAAGCCCGCCGCGCTGAACGCTCCGCGAACGAGCCGTTCACCTACGGCCAGGCGCTCGGCGCCGGCGTCATGATCGCACTCTTCGCCGCACTCTTCGGAGCAATCGGACACTTCCTCTACATGAGCATGATCAACCCGGGCATGACCGAAATCGTCATTCAGTCGCAAATCGCCCAACTTGAGGCTTCCGGGATGAGCAGTTCTCAAATCGAAAGCGCAGAATCCATCACGCGAAAGATGATGCACCCCGCCATCCAAGCCGCCTTCGCCTTCATTTTCGGGTTCATCTTCAACGCCGTCATCGCACTGATCGCATCGGCCTTCTTGAAACGCTCCGAAGTTCCCCCACTGCCCCACGGCGCATAAATGGAACCGCCGAAGAGCGGAGCCTGATCCTCCGGCTTCAATCGCCAGCGCTACCCGCCCGATTCGCCGCCCACCGACACCGCCACCAAACTGCGAACACTCCATTCGCAGGCATTAAAAAGGGGCCCGGATTTCTCCGAGCCCCTTGTTCGTAGGATTACGTTTTCGACCTTATTCGCGGCCGAAAACCCGCTTCCAATCGATGCGGTATTCCAACGCCATCACGCCGAGCAGCGCGAGAACGCTGCCATAGCCGATGAGGTTTTCCACAGCGATCGGGGAACGGAAGAAAAGCACGAGGGCGGCAACAGCGATCACGCCGGGGAGAGCCGCAAGGAGCAGTTTGTTGTTCTTCATATGTGTGTCTTTCGTGTTTCGCCAACACGACCGTGTTGACGCGGCGATAATACCGCACTCGCGGCAATAGTTGAAATTGCGTTTTACTATCTAACCCATAGTCCTCGCCTATGGAAATGCATCAACTCCGTTACGCCGTCGCCGTCGTCGACGCCGGCAACTTCACCCGGGCCGCCGAGCGTTGCAACGTCACTCAACCTACGCTCAGTCAACAAATACTGAATCTGGAATCCGAGATCGGCCACAAACTTTTCCATCGCCTCGGGCGCAAAGCCGTCCTCACCGAGGCCGGAGCGGTCTTTCTGGAGCGAGCCCGGAGAATCCTCTTCGAAGTCGAAAACGCCGCGAAAGAACTCAGCGATCACCCTTCGCTCGATCGCCAAATCACCGTCGGCGCCCTCCCCACGGTCGCCCCCTACCTGCTCCTGCCGCTCATCGCCCACTTCCGCAAGTCTCACCCCAACCTCACGATCCACGTCCGCGAAGACTTCCGCCAGGACCTCGTTCGCGCCGTCGTGGAGGGCGACCTCGATCTCGCTCTCGTCAGCCTTCCCGTCAAAGACCCTCGTCTTTCCATCGAACCGCTCATGACCGAGCCTCTGCTGCTCGTCGTCGGCAAAGACCATCCGTTCGCCAATCGCGACGAAATCGGCCTGCAGGACATCGCCGAGGAAACGTTCGTCACGATGGGCGATTCGAGCACGCTCGCCGGCCAAATTCGCGGTTTCTTCGGCGATCACAACATCGAGCCCAAAGTCGGCTACCGCTGCGCTCAGGTCGCCACGCTTAAAGCCTTCGTCGCCATGGGCGCCGGCATCTCAATCCTCCCTCTCGTGGATCGCATGCCCGAAGACACCGACTCCCTCGTTTATCTTCGTCTCGCCGGCAGCGCCCCCACCCGTCAGCTCGCCGTCATCCGCCACCTTCAACGCTACCAAAGCCGCGGCGCGGAACAGTTTCTCGCCATTCTCCGCGACTACGTCGCCGAAAAACACACCCAGCATCCGTTCGACGGCTCCACGCCCCCAGTCCCACCGGCCAGCACCAAGCGATCCCCGCGCCGCGCCAGCAACTCCGCGTAAACTTCCCCGGATCGGCCCGGCCTCCGTGGTCGCGCGGTTGCGCTTTATCGCGATCCGCCAACGCTCCCCGTCCCATGTCCGTCGACACCCATGCGCAAACACCGCGACGCGAGTTCGCCACGCTCCTCGCCCTCGGAGCGATCATGTTTACGCACATCCTGGATTTCATGATCATGATGCCGCTCGGCGCGCAGCTCATGCGGGTGTTCGAGATCACTCCGGCAAAATTCACCCAACTCGTCGCCAGCTACGGCTTCGCCGCCGCCGCCGCGGGTTTCGCCGGCGGCTTCCTCCTCGATCGTTTCGATCGCACCCGCTCCCTGCTTTTCCTCTACGGCGGATTCGCCCTCGCAACCATCGCCTGCGGACTCGCGCCCACTTACGCATGGCTGCTGGTCGCTCGCATCGCCGCCGGCGCTTTCGGCGGCCTCGCCGGTTCCATGGTCAACGCCATGGTCGGCGACATCATCCCCATCCATCGCCGCGGCCGCGCCATGAGTTGGATCGCCGCCGCCTTCCCGCTCGCGTCCGTGCTCGGCGTCCCCGCCGGTCTCGTCCTCGCCGCTCATTTCGGCTGGCACGCGCCTTTCTTCATGCTCGCCGGTTGCAGCGCCGTCATCCTCGCCATCGCCTGGCTCGTTCTTCCACGCATCCACACCGCCGTCCAGGACCACCGCCCGCTTCGTCAAATGCGCGAAATCGTTTCGCACGGTGTCCACATTCGCGCTTTCGCGTTAGGCGCCGTGCTCGTCATGGGCGGCGGCGTCGTCGTGCCTTTTCTCGCCCCGAGTTTCATCACCAACGTCGGCCTCAACGAATCCGTCCAACTCCCCATCGCCTACGCCGTCGGCGGCATCGCCACCGCTTTCAACACCCCTCTCCTCGGCTGGCTCAGCGATCACATGGATCGCCTGAAACTCCTCGCCATCACGTCCGCCATCGCCGTCGTCGTCGTCATCGCGATCACCCGCCTCGGCCCCAGCTCCGTGCTCGTCGCATCCCTCATGATGGCCGCTTTCATGGTCAGCATGTCCAGCCGCTTCTCGCCCACGATGACCATGATCACCAACGCCGTCGAAGGCCGCTACCGCGGCGGTTTCATGAGCGTCAACGCCGCCCTTCAGCAAGCGTCCTCCGCGCTCGCCAACATCGTCGCCGGCCTCTTCATCTCCCGCGCCCCCACCGGCCGGCTCCTCGGCTTTCAAAATCTCGGCTACGTCGCCGCCGGTTTCTTTATCCTCACCGTGCTCCTCGCCGCCGAGCTCCGCTCCGTCGCACCCCACGTCGCCGCCCCCGCCAAAAAACTCCCCGCGCCGCCCGCCACCGAAGCCGCCGCCTGATCCGATGTCCTCGCCCACCACCGAACTTCCCGCATCGATCGCCGCGACCGCGCCGACCCGCCCCGAGCTCCTCGCTCCTGCGGGCGACTGGGAATGCGCCCGCGCCGCCATCGAAAACGGCGCCGACGCCATCTACTTCGGACTCGAGCGTTTCAACGCCCGCATGCGCGCGAAAAACTTCACCCAGGCCGACCTGCCGGCACTCATGGAGTTTCTCCACCGCCGCGGCGTGCGGGGCTACGTCACGTTCAACACGCTCGTCTTCGCCAACGAACTCGAAGCCGCCGAAGACTACCTCCGCTCGATCATCGCCGCCGGCGTCGACGCCGCGATCGTCCAGGACGTCGGCATGTGCCGCCTCATCCGCCGGCTCTCGCCCGATTTCCCCATCCATTGCTCGACGCAGATGACGATCACGAGCGCCGCGGGCGTCGATTTCGCCCGCGAACTGGGCGCGCAACTCGTCGTCCTCGCCCGCGAAAACTCCCTCGCCGAAATCGCGCAGATCCGCTCCCAGCTTTCAGCCACCGGCGCTCCGCTCCCGCTCGAGGTCTTCGTCCACGGCGCCCTCTGCGTCGCCTATTCCGGACAGTGCCTCACCAGCGAATCCCTCGGCGGCCGCTCCGCCAATCGCGGCGAATGCGCCCAAGCCTGCCGCCTCCCCTACGATCTCATCGCCGACGGCCAACAAGTTCCGCTCGGCGACAAACGCTACCTGCTCAGCCCGCAAGACCTCGCCGGCATCGACGTCCTGCCCGACCTCGTTCGCGCCGGTGTTTCCTCCCTCAAGATCGAGGGCCGCCTCAAATCTCCCGAATACGTCGCCAGCATCACGCGCGTCTACCGCCAGGCCCTCGACCGCCTCGCTCCCTCCTCCCCCAGCTCCAGCTACGAACTCCAGATGGCGTTCTCCCGCGGTCTCTACACCGGCTGGTTCCGCGGGATCGACAACCAACACCTCGCCCACGCCCGCTTCGGCACCAAACGCGGCGTCTTCCTCGGCACCGTCGCACGGGTCGATCGTGAATCCGTTTTCCTGATACTTCAGGCCCCGCTCAAACCCGGCGACGGCGTCGTCTTCGATGCCGGCCGCCCCGAAGAACGCGAGGAAGGCGGTCGCGTCTATCAGATCGAAACGCGCGCCTCCTCCAACGAAGCCGTCCTCCGCTTCGGCCGCGGCGACATCGATTGGCGCCGCGTTCGCACCGGTCAGCTCGTGTGGAAAACCAGCGATCCCGCCCTCGAACGCGAACTTCGCGCCACCTTCGAAGGCGAAAAGATCCGCTTCCAACGCCCGCTTTCCGTCGACGTCCACGGCCACGCCGGCGCTCCGCTCACCCTCATCGTTCGCGACACCGAAGGCCATGTCGCTCAAGTCGCCTCTTCCATCCCGCTCGCGTCCGCGGAAACCCAGCCGCTCGACGAAACTCGTCTTCGTGAACAACTCAGCCGCCTCGGCGGCACCCCGTTCAAACTCGGCGAACTCCGCTCATTCCTCGAGGGCCACGTCATCCTGCCGTTGAGCGAACTCAACCGCCTCCGCCGCGAAGCCATCGCCTCCCTCGAATCTCAACGCGCCGCACCGCATCGCTGGACCTTGGCGCCCGCCGCCCCACAAGGCGTTCAGCCGACCGCTCACCTCGCGCCCCGCCCCACCCCCGAGCTCATCGCCGTCATCCGCCTCCCCGAACAACTCGACGCCGCCTGGTCCGCCGGCGCCCGCACGATCTATTGCGAGTTCGAAAACCCGAAACACTACCGCGACACCGTCGCCCGCTTCCGCACCCTCCAAATCGAAAATCCTCAATCCAAAATCGAAAACCCCACCATCTGGGTCGCCGCTCCCCGCATCTTCAAACCCGGCGAAGAATGGATCCTCAAACAGGTCCGCTCCTGCGACGCCGACGGGTATTTGATCCGCAACTACGACCATCTCGCGTTCTTCGCCGCCGACCGCAAACGCGGCGATTTCTCCCTCAACGTCGCCAATCCGCTCACCGCCGAATACTTCCTTCAACGCTACGGTCTCGAACGCGTCACCGCCAGCTACGACCTCAACATCACCCAGCTCGAAGCACTGCTCCAAACCGCGCCACCCGCCTGGTTCGATATCACCATCCACCAGCACATGCCCATGTTTCACATGGAGCACTGCGTCTTCTGCGCGTTCCTCTCCACCGGCAAAGACTACCGCGACTGCGGCCGGCCCTGCGACAAACACCGCGTCGCCCTGCGCGATCGCGTGGGCGCCGAGCTCCCGCTCCGCGCCGACGCCGGCTGCCGCAACACTGTATTCAATAATCGAGCACAAACCGGCGCCGAATACGTCTCGCGCCTCCTTGATCTCGGCGCGCGCAGCTTCCGCGTCGAATTCGTCAACGAGCCGCCCGACGAGGTCGCGCGCACCCTCGCCCGCTACGCCCAGCTTCTTCGCGGCGAAATCACCGGCGACGCCCTCTGGCGCGAACTGAAACTCATCCACCAGCTCGGCGTCACCCGCGGCCAAATGGAAGCCGCCCCACAACGCATTCAGCGCAAATCCTGACCCCGCCGCCGCCGCAGCTCTCCCCTCACCCTCCCCCTCACCTTCTCCAAAGTGTCATATAATGTATGACACTTCCCGTTCGCGAAATCCGCCACCTCCGTGAACCGTTTCGTCTCTCTCGCCCTTTCTGCCGTGCTCCTTCCTTTCCTCGCCGGCTGCAACATCGAGCGCGGTTTCATTTTCCCCGGCACCGCCACGCATGGCCGCAGCGACACCCGCGTCCCTCCGAGTTCCTCTTACGAACTGCTCGAGCTCGCAACGCGCAGCGGCACCCGCGTCGTCGCACAATTCGGTCCCGCACTCGACGCTCGCGACAATCCACTCCCCACCGCTTCGCGCCCTACGCTGATTTTCTTCTACGGCAACGGCTCCTGTCTCGCCTACACGCAACGTGAGTTTCACGAGTTCCGTCGCCTCGGCCTCAACGTCCTCATTCCCGAATACCCCGGCTACGGCATGAGCCCCGACGGATCACCCGGCGAAGATTCGTTCTACGAAACCGCCGACGCCGCTTACAACTATCTCCTCTCGCGGCCCGGGATCGACCGCTCGCGCATCGTCACCGGCGGCTGGTCCATGGGCGCGGCGGTCGCAATCGACCTGGCGAGCCGCCGCCCGGTCTCCCACGTGTTCACCGTCAGCGCATTCACTTCGATGCACCAGGTCGCGCGGCACGTCGCGCCGTGGGCTCCAACGTCGCTCATCATCCGCTCTCGTTTCGACAACCTCGCAAAACTTCCCGCCATCTCCGCTCCCGTCCTTCTCTTCCATGGCGAACAGGACACCCTCGTCCCCCCGACCATGTCGTCCACCCTCGCCGCGCACGCCAAAGCCGATCAAGCCCGCGTCGTCATCTTTCCCGGCACCGGCCACAACGACATCTTCGCTCTCGGCGGTCCCGCCATCATGAACCACCTGCGCGACTTTCTCGCTGCACCGCAGTAGCGGCCCGTTATCTCGCCACAACCGCCGTCACCGCCGCACCCGCTCCCAAAGCCGCACCGCACTCATCGCCACCGGCGCCAACTTCAGCCACCGCTTCCAGCCGCCCGCCACCACCGGCTTCTTCGCCATCCGACGCTGCAGCAGAAACCCCAGCGGAATCGCCGCGAGTTTCGCATACGGCGAAATCCGTTTCCATTGCGCCGAGATCCGATCGATCGCCGCGATCGGTCTCGCCACATGCTCCGCATACGCGACGCACTCCGCGCGATGCGCCGCGATCCGCACCCGCAACGCCTGCTTGCGCTGCGCGAGTTCGTTCAATTCTCCCGTCGGATACATGCGCGATCCTGCGTCAGCTCGGCAATCGTGGCGTCAAACGGCCGCGGTTGCCTCGCGATCATCTTGCGGCAATGCAGCAGGATCGCCACGAACCCGCCGGCATACAGCACCGCAAACGTGATCAACACCGCGAGCCGCGCCGTTTCCCAGAACAGGTAAACCACCGCCAGGCTCGCGAACGTGATCGCCATGATCCCCGCGAACACCGCCGCGCACACCCACACGAAGAGCTGCACCGCGCGCAATTTCTCCTCGCGCAGCTCGAGCGAAAACAGCTCGAGCCGCTCACGCGCGGAGAACAGCACGTTATCGATCAGCCCGCGCAGAGAACCGAGCAAGCCGCCCGTGGCCGGACCTTCGCCGTCCATTGTCCGGCTCAATGATTGCTGCGACGGATCAGCGCGCCGATCAGCACGCCAATGCCCAGCGCGATCGCCAGCGATTCGTAAGGATGCGCCCGAATCGTCTCGTCGGTCGCCTTCGCGCCTTGGATCACTTTCTTGCGCGCGTCTTCGTAAGCGACGCCCGCCTTGGCCTGCAGTTGGTCAAATCGCTCGCGCAGTTCGCCCAACCGGTCCTTCGCCTTCTCGGAAACCGGACCGACCATCAGCGCTTCGGCTTCGTTCATCAGCCGGCTGATGTGATCGACGATGTCGTCAGGAGTTTCAGTGCGGGCACCAGGATCGTTTTTCATATGCGATGTAGGTTGAGGTTGAAGAATGGCCAAGCTGCCGGCTCACGTGCGTCGCGGCAGGAGAACAAAAAGTCCCCAAACCACGGCCACGGCCCCAAGAGCCAACAACCAGATCGACCGCCCCGGTCGCGGATCGTTCATCGTCTCCATGAGCTGGGGCGCCGTCGCGGTATGCATGTCCCAACCCAAATAGAGCAGAACCGCACCGGCAATCAGGAGTAGGAAGCCGAGGAGCTTTGCCACGGGAGTAGTTATCACAGCTTGTGCCATCTGACGAGCGGCCAGCGCATTTATCTGACTATCAGCCGCAAGAAATTTCTCCGGAGCAAACACCGGCCCGCCCGTGGGAGATCCTCCGTGCACTCTGCCGCGACTTCGCCCCGTGAAGTTCGCATCCTGCACGGCGCCCCCAGTTCACGGAACCCCACGCACTTTCTCCCGCTCCAAGCGGTCCCTTCTCCTTATGGTGAACCGCGCTGCGCCCGCCTCAAGCTACTCGCCTCTCCGCGAGGGCATCAACCGGGTTCGCCACCACACCTTCCCCCTGTTTTGGTCGATCGTTCCACGCAGCGCGCTTCGCCTGCTGCCCGCGACGTCCGCCGCCTTCGGACCTCCCCGCCGCACCGCGCGCTGGAGCGAGTTTCGAGATCGCCCCGGGATGCAATGGCGCAGCGTTCTCCCGCGGCGCACCCAAAAACTCCCGCCACCCTACTTTTGCAACGCCCCCGCCAACCCGCTCGCCCACGGGCCCGAAATCGAGTGGCCCGAAGCGGGCGTGGCCGAGATTCCCGGCGGCCGCATCCTCGACGAACACGCTTGGATCGTCGGCCCCGACGACACCTTCCTCGGCGACTTCTGCTACATCGGCCCGAGCAAATTTTCGAAGGTCAATCACATCATCAAACTCCACCCGCCCCTCCGCCTGCCCGGCCGCACGCTCAACCTTTGCAGCGCCAACGCCGTCACCAACTTCTTCCATTTCGTCATCGATTCGATCAGTCGCGTCGAACTCGTCCAGCGCGCCGGCTACACGTGGGACGACTTCGATCAAATCCTCTTCCCGCGCTTCAGCAGTCCCACCGCCGAAGAGATCGTCGACGCCGCCGGCCTGCCCCGCGACAAGCTGGTCCGCATCGGTCGCCGCCAGCAATTCGTCTGCGAAACATTGATCCAGCCTTCCTTCCCCGGCCCGCTCGCATGCACGCCCGGTTGGGTGCTGGAATTCTACCGTCGTCTCTTTCCGTCCGACCCCACTCCGCGCACGCGTCGCATTTACCTCCCGCGCCGCAACAACCGCTACCCTCAGAACGAAGCCGCCCTCACCGCGCGGCTCACCGCCGCGGGTTTCGAAGTCATCGACCCCGACACCACCCACGATCTCCGTCACCATCTCGCTCAAGCCAGCCACGTCGTAGGCGTCCACGGAGCCGCGCTCGCCAATCTCGTCTTTTGCACCCCCGGCACCCGCGTCCTCGAATTGATGCCCTCGGAAATTTCGGAGCACTACAACCGTTGGTTCTACTACACCCTCTGCACCAGCGGCGACATGCCCTACGGCGCCCTCATCGGCCGCTCCCGGCGCCAGCGCCTCACCACCTTCAGCCCCCAGCCCAAAACCGAATTCGTCATCGCTCCCACAGAGTTCGAATCCGCCCTCTCCGCCCTTCTCTCCTAACGCGCAACCTTAACACCCGCGCCGCCGGATCAAAGATCCAGCGACAATAATGTCGTTTTGACCGATATTACGACGCCCGCCAACCCGCCGCCAAGTCAGCAGCAGCGCGACGACAGCGAGGGAGTGCGAACGATCGGCGATCCTCGATCAGACTCTTGTAACGGCTTGGAAGAGGTGCCCGCGCTCACTGCGCCGCCGGTTGAACCGGACCGCGAACGGGCCCTGTAACCAGCGCATGCCCTCCACTAAGTCCACCCGCGGGGTTGAGACAGCGAGGTGGTAGTGGTTCGACATCACACACCACCCATGCACCCGCCAGCCCGTCTTGACGCAGGCCTCGCCCAGGCATTTCAGGAAGGCCGCCTTGGCCCTCTCCGTCCGAAAAACATCCACCGGTAATTGCCCCGGTTGAGGATGTGATAAATCCCACCTTGGACTCCAATCGCAATGGCCGCGCCACGCCGGCAGTTCACCGCCTTCACTTCCGGCGTCAACCCCACCCCCCAAAGCCTGACCGCGTTTCTGTTTCACGCGCAGCCAATAAAAAGCGCGTTCCTGGACTGGAACGCGCTGGAGAGGTGAGAGTGAAGGCTGAGTTACTTTTGGTTGCGGCGGCGTGCGCGAATGAGCACCACGCCAATCATCGCGGCGGCACCGAGAAGCAACGCCGTGGTGGCGGGTTCCGGAATTGCGGCGAGACCAAGGGTAGCAGCATTGATCTGTGGGCTGAAAGGACCGAGGTCGATCGTTTGCAACTCAGCGGCGGCGGTGAAGGTGCCGATCACATACTGTCCAAGGGTGGCGCCATTGTTGCTGTAGCGGACTAAGGCCTCGTTGCCGAAGGTGTCGGCAAAGGAAACTGATTCGGTGTTGTGGTAGCTCGCGCGTGAATCGTTAACCCAGAACTGGATTTGATACGTGTGGCCAGGGGTGAGGTTGTGCAACGTCATCGTCTGCGTGTGGCTCAGCTGGCCCGACCAGAAGGTCGCGGAACGCAGCAGATCCTGGTAACCGCTACTCAGGGAGGTATAGAACGCTTGGGTGTTACCAAATGAGTTCGGGAAATGGTAGATGGTCGAGCCGACGGTGGTGAGCGTGAAGTCGGAATTGCCAGTGTTTGACGCGTAGCCCGTGAACGTGACGCCATTGACTATGGGGCTTACTGCGGCCGTGCCGAAATTGTAGGCCCAGATCCGCGTCTCGACGCTGGCGACGTCCGCATCGCCGGTGATGAAAGTCGGCGTGGACCATGAGATGATCGCTTGGGCATGTGCCGAACCGAGGGAGAGGGTAAAAGCCGCAACGCCGAGGCAGATGGAGGAAAATTTGCGTGGAATGTTTCGGTTCATGGAGGCGCGAAAACAACGAAGTCACCTCCCGCAAGGCAAGGTTTTGCCGGTGACGTAAAACGGTCGCAAAAGGGGGTCAGCCCTTGGGCATTGTGGGGTTCATGAGAGTTTCTTGTCCAGTGCAGCATTGGGCGGGCGCGCCCACGCGCTGACCTTGCGACTCACCTCGTCTAGATTGCCCATATGTAGCGTTGTGGCCGGCCAGCGATTGGTCACCGTGGTGCGGGTCTTCGACGCGGCGGCCACCGCCAGCTTCCAATCGGCCGATTTGCCGGCTTGGGCCAGTTCCTTCGGCTTGCGGCGCAATTTCCTCAGCTTCGCGCGGACGGGATTGAGATGGATGTAGTGGCACAGCCGCCCAAGCCCCTCGTCGGGGTCCACGATCAGACTCTTGTAACGGCCTTGGAAGAGGTGCCCGCGCTCATTGCGCAGCCGGTTGAACCGGACCGCGAACGTGCCCTGCAACCGACAAAAAAGACCCGCCCGCACTCGAATAAATTGGTGGAGGTGAGGGGAGTTGAACCCCTGTGCCCCTGACCTTTGCACACCGCGTCTACCATGTTTAGTGCGACTTTAAATTCGCCGAAACTAAGCCGCCACACGCGCTAAGGTTTCAGCTATTCCCCGGATGAAGATACGGCGCGCGGTCCGCGGACCGCTCCGCGCGCTATGCCTGCTGTCGACGTCGGTCACGGCTAGCAGGTGTCGCCGGACCAACGAGGCGGCTAATTAAGCCGCCATGGGCATTTCTTCGTAGTTGCCTCTTATTGGTTTCGAAGGGGATTAACGAGAGACCTCGACTCTCGACAGGCAGCGGCGCACTCCAACCAAGGGTAGAATCCGGAACACCCCCAAAAA